>LJUF01000144.1 GCA_001303665.1 Phycisphaerae bacterium SM23_33
ATCGAGCCGCACGCCTGGATCGAGAAGTTCGTGCGGACGGCCGGCTTCACCGTCATCAAGTCCTACGTCACCGTCGGGGCCTACGCCTTCGCCACCGGCTACGCCAGCGTCGAGCGCGACGTTCCGCCCTACGCCATCGTGCACGGCCTGCCCTCGGTGGTCCGCAGCCTGAACACCGAGAACCTCCGGCGGTGCGGCTTCGACCCCGCGACCATCGGCATCCTGAAGGAGGCGTTCCGGACGCTCTTCGACGGCCGGGCCGAGTTCCCCGACCCGCAGCGGCTGGCGGCGGCCGAGGCCTTCGACAACGAACACGTGCGTTTCCTGATCGACTCGCTGCGGCGCAGCGCCGCCAGCCCCACCGGGCGGCGGCTGCAGCCGGCGGGCGCGGAGGACTGAGGCCCGCCCCATGGCCGAACCACCCCACGTGATCGTGACCCGCGAGATCGCCGACGGGGCGAGGGTCTCGCCGGAGGCCAGGGTCGGGACGTTCTGCGTCATCGGCCCGGCGGTGGTCATCGGGCCGGGCACGCTGCTGGGCCGGCGGGTCTCCGTCGCCGGGCGAACGACCATCGGCAGCGACAACGCCATCGCCGACGGCTGCGTCATCGGGGCGGTGCCCCAGGACCTGAAGTACCGCGGTGAGCCGACGTACCTGATCATCGGCGACCGCAACCGCCTCGGCCCCGACGTCACCGCCCACGTCGGCACCGAGGACGGCGGGAGCCTCACCCGCATCGGCAGCGACAACGTGCTGGCCGCCGGCGTTCACGTCGCCCACGACTGTTTCGTGGACGATCGGGCGCGGCTGGGGGCGCTGGTGACGCTGGGCGGGCACGTCCGCGTGGAGACCGGCGCCGTCATCGAGGACATGACCGGCGTCGCCCACTTCACCACCATCGGACAGTTCAGCCGGGTGGCCTCGCGCACCCCCGTCAGTCGCGACGTGCCCCCGTTCACGGTCTTCTCCAGCCTGGGCTATTACACCGCCCCGCCCGCCGTCCGCGGCGTTCACGAAGAAGGGCTGGCGGCGGCCGGGCTGAGCCAGCCCGACCGGGCCGCCGTCCGCCAGGCCGTCCGCCATCTCTTCGAGGACAAGCTGGCCCTGGCCGTGAAGGCGGACAACTGCCTGCGCCATCCGGCGCTGTCCGAGCCGGTCCGGGCGCTGTGTGAATTCTGCCGGCGGGCCCTGACCGGGCGGTCCGGGCGCTACCGCGAAACCTTCCGCGGCCGGATGCCACCGGAGGCGCAAGCGCACCTGCCGGCGGCGGCGCGGGCCCGGATCCAGGCGGAGCCAGGCCCATGAACGTCCGCGTAGGCGTCATCGGGGCCGGCAGAATGGGCAAGCTCCACTGCCGCGTGCTGTCGGAGATGCCCCAGACCACCCTGGCCTGCGTGGTGGACATCAGGCCCGAGGTGGCCGCCCAGACCGCCAAAAGATACAAGACCACGGCCCTGCAAGACGCCGCCCAGGCCGTGGACCTCACCGACGCCGCCATCGTGGCCGTCCCCACCAGCGCCCACGTCCAGGCGGCCTGGCCCTTCGTGGCCGCCGGCAAGCCCGTGCTCATCGAGAAGCCCATCGCCGCCAGCAGCGCCGCGGCGGAGGAGCTCATCGCCCTGGCCGGTAAAACCGGCTCCAGCGTTCAGGTCGGGCACACGGAGCGGTTCAACCCGGCCGTCGAGGCCGTCCGACGCTTCCACATCGTGCCCAAGTTTGTGGAGGCCCACCGCATCAGCCCGTTCACGTTTCGCTCGGCCGACATCGGCGTGGTGCTGGACATGATGATCCACGACATTGACCTGGTGCTGATGATGGTCGGGGCCGAGCCGGCGGCCGTGGAGGCTGTCGGCGTCAACGTCGTCGGCGCTCCGGAGGACATCGCCAACGCCCGGCTGACGTTTCCCAACGGTTGCGTGGCGAACCTGACGGCCTCCCGGCTGGCGATCAAGAGCGAGCGGAAGATGCGGATTTTTTCGGAGGAGGCGTACCTGTCGGTGGATTACGCCAAGCGCGTCGGCATCGTCATCAAGAAAAGCGCCAACCTCGACCTCATCCAGATGGCCCGGGAGATGGACGCCCGGGACCTGGCCGAGGTGGCCATGAGCATCGACTACACCAAGCTCGTCAAGTTCGAGGAGCTGAAGGTCGAAAGCACCGTGGAGCCGCTGCGCAAGCAGGCCGAGGCCTTCTGCCGCTGCATCGCCGACGGCGCCGAGCCGGTCGTCAGCGGCCGAGACGGCCTGGCCGCCGTCCGCTGCGCCGAGGCCATCACCGCCGCCATCCGGTCTCACCGCTGGGACGGGGAGGCCTCCCAACGCGTGGGGCTGGACATCATCCGAAAGGACGGCTAGTCGGCCCGATCGGTCGCGCCGTGAGCGTTTTTCCGCCCTCAGCGCCCGGCTTCGGGTGATCGGCTTGCCCCCTCACCCCAGGGCCACGTCCAGCGTCATCATCACGGCAAAGCCCAGGATGACCGATATGGTGGCCAGGTCCACGTTGCCCTTTCGCTGGGCCTCGGGGATGAGCTCCTCGGCCACCACGAAGATCATGGCCCCGGCCGCGAAGGCCAGGGCGTAGGGCAGGATCGGCTTCATGAGCAGGACGGCCGCGGCCCCGGCCACGCCGCCCACCGGCTCCACCACGGCGGAGAGCTGCCCGTACCAGAAGGCCCGGCGCCGGCTCATGCCCTCGCGCCGCAGGGGAAGCGACACGGCCGTGCCCTCCGGGAAGTTCTGCAGCCCGATGCCGACCGCCAGGGCCACGGCCGCGCCCATCTGTTTGGCCTGGGCGGCGGCGATCTCTTGGGGTCCCGCGAGCCCGCTGCCGGCCTGAAGCACCGCCCCGAAGGCCACCCCCACCGCCAGGCCCTCGGGGATGTTGTGCAGGGTGATGGCCAGCACCAGCAGCGTGCTCCGCTGCCAGGAGGTCTTGGGCCCTTCCGCCACCGCCAGGCCGGGGTGAATGTGCGGCAGGATCCTGTCGATGCCCAGCAGCGCCCCCGCCCCCAGCAGGAACCCCACCAGCGCCGGCAGCCACCGCCACGGCCCCAGACGCTCGGACATCTCGATGGCGGGACTCAGCAGGCTCCAGAAGCTCGCCGCGATCATCACACCCGCCGCCATGCCCAGCGAGGCGTCCAGGTACTTTTGCGACAGCCGCTTGGTGAAGAGCACCAGGCCCGCGCCCAGGGCCGTCACAAACCAGGTGCCCAGCGTGGCCAGCAGCGCCAACAGGATGAGTTGCCCGCCACTGTACTCGCCCATGGGTTCCTTCCCCTGCCCGGCTACGGCTGGAGATACATGCGCACGGCCGTGTTGACGGCCACCTGCCAGAAGTGCTCGGCTCCGACGACGGTCGCCTTCGAGCGGAGCTCGGTGAGGTATTCCCGCCGCAGCCCGTCGAGCTGCTGGAGGCGCAGCTCCTTCTCGATCTGCTCCTGCACCTTCTCGAAGGAAACCTGCTGCCCGCGCCGCCGGGTGAGCGTCTTGACGATGTATAGGCCTTCGGGGGTCGTTATCAGCTTGCTGACCTGGCCGACCTCCTGGGCGAAGGCGGCCTGCTCCACCGCCGCGGCCCGGAAGCTGTTCCGCGCCATCATCGGCCAGACGCCGTTGGCCGAGGCCATCGGCCCGCGGCTGTACTTGGCCGCCACCTCGCCAAAGTCGGTTCCCCGGCGCAGGGCCTCCCAGGCCTCCGCCATGTGTTCCTGGGCCTGCGTGACGGCCTCGCGCCGGCCCTGCTCCCCGCCGGGGCCGTCTTTCGCAACAAAGCTCTCGAAAGGCGCGGCGATGATCTGCATCTGCACGCGCTCCTCCGTGCGGAACCTCTCGGCGTTGGCCTGGTAGTGTTTCCACATCATCCCGCGGGTGACGTGGATCCTGGAAGCGAACTGCTGCTGGACGTAGCTCTGGATGGCCAGCGCCGACCACAGATCCCTGTGCCAGGTCTCCAGGTCCGTCCCCTCCTGGCGCAGCAGGGCGACGAAGGCCGTCTTGATGCCCCCGCTCTGGGCCACGGCCTTGCGGTAGATCTTGTTGACCTCCTCGTCGATGGCCTTCCTCTGCTCCTCGGTGAGTCGTTTCTCGGCCTCCACCAGCAGCAACACTCGCTCGAGCTGATTGGCGGTTTCCTCGGCGATCATGGCCTGGGCGGCCGGCCGGAACCGCACCTCCTCGCCGCCGCTGGCCGCCGTAAGGGCCTGGAGCCTCTGGCGAATCGGATGCAGCACCTGGGGCACGGTGATGAAGCTGTGATTGACCTGGAGCACCGCCGCCTCCAACACCTGCGGCGGGCTCACGATGCGGTACGGCGCCGTGGCGGCGGTCCGGGCGGGGTCGGGGCTGGCCGGCGGCGGCTGCGGACTTGGATTGGCCGGCCCCGGCCGTTCCGTCCGCGGCCAGGCGGAGGATTCCTGGTCGGGCGGAATCACCCCTTCCCTGCGACCGCGAAACAGCCCGTCGCAGCCGAAAAGCACCAGACCCGCCAAGGCAATGGCCGCAACCTTTCTCACGCTGCCACCCACCCCCACGGCACCTACGGTGCTCCGAGAGACCCGGCGCGGACTGCGGCGGACTGCACGGCCCGCCCCGGCCGCGCCGAGCCGCGATTCTATCGCTTCGCCGCCCCTTCCTGCAATTGCCTGCGCAGGACGGTCAGCAGCGTCGGTGCCTCCAGGTACGTCGGCGGCGGGCGCCAGTAGGCCGTCCGCTCGTCCACCAGCCGGACCGTGCCGGCCAGCCCCGCCAGCCCCGCCTCCGCCCGCGCCGCATCGCCCAAGCTGAACACCACGTCCGGCGGATGCAGCACGATGCTGTCCATCCCCAGCCGGCCGGCCAGCACCCGGATCAGGGCCACGGTCAGCAGGTCATCCACCACCGGCGGGATCGGGCCGTAGGCGTCGGCCAGGTCACGCCCCAACTGCGCCAGGTCTTCCGGCGACTCACACAACGCCATCCGCCGATACACCTCCATCCGCTGGCGGGAGGAGGAGATGTACGACCGCGGAATGTACGCCTCCACCGCCAGCTCCACGTGGCAGTGCGGCGGCGGGGCTACCTCCTCGCCCCGGGTCTTCCGCACCGCCTGCTCCAGCAGCTGGCAGTACAGCTCGTATCCCACCGCGGCAATGTGCCCGCTCTGCTCCGGCCCCAGGATGTTGCCCGCCCCCCGGATCTCCAGGTCGCGCATGGCAATCTGAAAGCCCGCACCCAGGTCGGAGAACTCCTCCACCGCCTTCAGCCGCTTGGCCGCCGTCCGCGTCACGCTGCGCCGCACCGGCAGCAGCAGATAGCAGTACGCCCGGTACTTGTACCGCCCGATCCGCCCGCGGAGCTGGTGCAGCTGGGCCAGCCCGAACCGGTCCGCCTCGTGCACGAACATGGTGTTGGCCGTGGGAATGTCCAGCCCCGACTCGATGATCGTCGTGCACACCAGCACGTCGGTCTTCCCCCGCACGAAGCGGAGCATGGTGTCCTCCAGCCGCCGCTCCGGCATCTGCCCGTGGGCCACCGCCACCCGGGCCTCCGGAACGATGCCGCGGACGTGATCGGCCACCGACTCGATGTTGAAGACGCGGTTGTGGACGAAGAAGACCTGTCCCTTGCGGTTGAGCTCGCGGAGGATGGCGGCGCGGATCCGCTCGTCGTGCTCCTGGCAGACCTCGGTGTGGATGGCGCGGCGGTCCAGCGGCGGGGTGGTCAGGTTGGAGATGTCGCGCAGCCCCAGCAGGGCCATGTGCAGCGTCCGCGGGATGGGAGTGGCCGTCATCGTCAGCACGTCCACCGTGGCCCGCATCCGCTTCAGCCGCTCCTTGTGCTCCACCCCGAAGCGCTGCTCCTCGTCGATGATCACCAGCCCCAGGTCGGCGAAGCGCACGTCCTCCGAAAGCAGCCGGTGCGTGCCGATGAGCACGTCCACCCGGCCCCCGGCGGCGGCCTCCACGATGCGGGCCTGCTCGACCTTGGAGCGGAAGCGCGAGATGACCTCGACCACGAAGGGGTAGTCCGCCATCCGCTCGCGGAAGGTGCGGTAGTGCTGGGCGGCCAGCACCGTGGTGGGCACCAGCAGCGCCACCTGCTTGCCCGTCTCGGCCACGCGGAAGGCCGCCCGCATGGCCAGCTCCGTCTTGCCGTACCCCACGTCGCCGCACAGCAGCCGGTCCATCGGCCGCGGCTCGCCCATGTCGCCGTAGATCTGCCCCATGGCCGAGAGCTGGTCCTCCGTCTCGGCGTAGATGAACTCCTGCTCGAACTTGCCCAGCCACTCGCTGCGCCCGGCGTAGCTGATGCCGGGGGAGCTGGCGCGGATGGCCTGCACCCGCAGCAGCTCCGCCGCCAGGTCGCTCACCGCCCGCTCCACCCGCTGCTTCCGCAGCGACCAGCCCTTGCCCCCCAGGTGCGACAGCGTCGGATGCCCGCGGCGGGCGCCGATGTACTTCTGCACCAACTGGATCTCCGTCACCGGCACGTGCAGCAGCGCCCGGTCGGCGAAACGCAGCGTCAGGTACTCCTCCTTCCGCCCCGCCTTCTCCAGTTGCCGCAGTCCCTCGAACCGGGCGATGCCGTGGGCGACGTGCACCACGTAATCCCCCTCCTGGAGGTCCACGAAGCTGTCGATGGGCCGGCCGGCACGCACCCGCCGCAGCCGGCGCGGCCGGGCGTAGCGGTGGAAGATCTCGTGATGCCCGGCCACCACCAGCCGCTCGGCCGGCCAGTGGAACGACCGGCTGAGGTGGCCGATGCCCGTCTGCACCCGCCCGGCCAGGTTGGGCTGCGAGGCCGACAGGATTTCAAGGAAGCGGTCGCGCTCGGCGGGGTTCTCGCAATACACCCAGAGGTCGTTGTCCTCCCCGAGTTGGGCCAGCTCTTCCAGGGCGTCGGCGGTGGTGGTCTCCAGCCGCTGGAGCGAGCGGATGCCCATCTCCAGCCGCTGGTCCTGCCCGCGTTTGCTGGGGCTGAAGGCCCACATCTCCAGCGTCGCCAGCCGCTTCATGCCCTCCAAGACCGCCTCCGGCCTGTGCACCCCGGCCGCCGGGCCGAGCCGGCGGTAGAAGGTCTCGGCCATCGAGGCCACCTCCACCGGCTCGACCACGCACACCACCGCCTCCGGCGGCAGGTACTCCAGCAGGTGCGTCGTCCGGGCCGGGTCGGTCTGCACCCCCGCGGCCGTGGCCACCAGGTCGTACCCGTCGATCTCGGCCGTGGACCGCTGCGTGTCCAGGTCGAAGTGCCGGATGGACTCGACGGCCTCGCCGAAGAACTCGATCCGCACCGGCTGGTTGGTGCCGGGGGCGAAGATGTCCATGATGCCGCCGCGGCGGGCGAACTCGCCCTGCTGGTCCACCTGCTCCACGCGGTCGAAGCCGGCGTCCACCAGCCATTGCGTCAGCCGCTCCGGGTCGGTCTGGCCGCCCGTCCGCAGCGACAGCCCCGCCTGGCCGAGGGCCTGGCGGTTGGGCACCGGCTGCATCAGGGCCGCGATGGGAGCCACGATGAACTGCGGCACTTCCCCGCCGCCGGCCCCGCCGCTCAGCAGGCTCAACAGCCGCAGCCGCTCGCCCACGATCTCGTCGCTGACGTGGTCCGGCCGCAGGGCCGCGGCCGCCGCCTCGAACGGGTCCACGTCGGCCTCCCAGGCGGGGAACAGCTCGGCCTCCCGGCCGGTGAGCACCTCGATGTCGTCGGCGATGGCGTCGGCGTCGTCCAGGTGGGTGCAGACGAACAGGACGGTTGCGCTTCTGGCCACCCCCACCGCCGCCCCCAGCAAGGGCGCAGAGGATCCCCACACGCCGCAGAGCTTTACCCGCCCCCCGGCTTTCACGTGCTCGCACACCTGCGCGAGCTGACTCGACTTCAAGACCCGATTCAGCACGCG
>LJUF01000145.1 GCA_001303665.1 Phycisphaerae bacterium SM23_33
TGTTCATGCCGATCTCCTTCGTGGCACCCGGCACTTCCGTGTGCTTCAGAGAAGATCGGCTTGCTCTGCCAACTCACATCAACAATTGTGAAGCACTACTAGCCGTAAGCCGCTCGCCTTGAGATAGCTCAACAGTTGCGCTTCATGCACCGGGCTCAAGGCATCGACGGCCTTCAGTTCGACGATCACCTTGCCATCAACAAGCAGATCCAGCCTCTGCCCATTTATTTGAATGTCCTTGTATCGCACTCTGACCGGCACCTGCCGATCCACCGCCAATCCGCGAAGCCGCAACTCGTGGTCAAAGGCGACCTCGTATATGCTCTCAAGCAGGCCGGGGCCGAGCTGACGATGGACCTCGATCACCGCTGCCAGGATCTCACCGCTCAGCTCATTAAGTTCCTGCGGGAACTCCTGCGGCAGGGCAGGTTCGGACCTCTGTCTTGCAGCCACGGCCCCGTCCTCGCAACCGTCTCAACTATGCCTAAGTGTCCTCCGTGAGCTCTGTGGTTAAGAGGGCTACCAGTCGAACGTCCCCTGCCAGGCGGCCTTGGCCTGGGCGATGGGCAGGTCAATGACGGCCTTGCCGGCGTGGTTGATGACGACCCGGCCGGCGCCGGTGACCCGGCCGAGCTCGCCGAAGGGGACGTCCTTGACCATGGCCAGGAAGGCATCGCGCCGGTCGGGCGCGACCTCAACCAGGAAGCGCCCGGCGTTCTCGGCGAAGAGCAAGGCGGCGGCCGGCAGGTGGCCCTGGGCCGGCGCGGCCGAGAGGTCCAGCTCCACGCCCAGGCCGCCGGCAAAGGCCATTTCCGCGGCCGCCACGGCCAGCCCGCCCTCGCTGAGGTCGTGGCAGGCGCGGACCAGGCCGGCGGCGATGGCGCTCTGCGCGGCCAGCATGACCTTTCTGGACTCGGCCGGGTTGACCGCGGGCACGTCGGTGCCGCTTTCCAGCCCTTCGGCCAGCAGCAGGTGGCTGCCGCCGAGTTCGGCGGTGGTCACGCCCAGCAGGAACAGGCAGTTGCCCGCCGCCTTGGCGTCGGCGGTGACGCAAACCGAAACGTCCTCGATGACGCTCATGGCCGAGATCAGCAGCGTCGGTGGAATCGCACCAGGGCGCCCATGCGGTCGGGCTTGTTGCAGTTGCCCCAGCAGAAGTTGTCCAGGACGGCCATCCGCTGGAGGTCCCCGCCCACGGCGATGTTGTTCCGCAGGGCCTCGTCCATGGCGTGCAGGGCCGACTGGTATGGGTCCAGCTCCCCCAGTTTGGGGTTCAGCCCGCAGGAGATAGCCAGCCCGCGGCGGGAGCTGAGCAGCGGGCGCAGCACGGCGGCGTCGCCGGGGCCGTCGTGGGTTACGCCCACCAGCGGCTTGACGACGCTGCCGCCCTGCACCTCGTGGTCGTACTGGCGGATGATCCATTCCTTACTGGCCACGTTCGGAGCCGCCAGGATCTTCAGCAGCGTGTCGTTGTAGCTGTCGCGGGTCGGCGGGGCGGGGCTGGGCCGGTCGGCCTTCTCGTACACGGCCTGCTTGGTCGGGCGCGGCAGGCCGTGGTGGAGAAACTCCATGTCCGTCTCGCCCACCAGTCTGCCCTGGTACAGGACCCGCAGCTTCTTGTCCGCGGTGCCGAACGTTCCCAGCACGGTGGCCTCGACGCCTTCAGACTTGAAGATCTCGAGGATGCGGTCGAGCTTCTCCTGGGGCACCGACAGCACCATCCGCTCCTGGGCCTCGCTGATCCAGATCTCGCAGTAGCTCAGCCCGGCGTACTTCAGCGGCACCCGCTCCAGGTGGACGTCGGCCCCCAGCTCGGCGCCCATCTCGTTGATGGCGCAGGAAAGCCCGCCGGCGCCGCAGTCGGTGACGGCGTTGAACAGCCCCTGGTCGCGGGCCTGGAGCACCGTGTCCAGCACCTTCTTCTCGGTGATGGCGTTGCCGATCTGGACCGCCCCGGAGAAGGCCGTCTCGTGCTCGTGGGTCAGCTCGCCGGAGGAGAAGGTGGCGCCGTGGATGCCGTCGCGGCCGGTGCGGCCGCCGACGGCCACGATGGCGTCGCCGGCGGCCGGGGCCTTGAAGCACTTGTCCCGCGGCAGCAGGCCGATCGTGCCGCAGTACACCAGCGGATTGCCGATGTACTTGGCGTCGAAGTACACCGCCCCGTTGACGGTGGGGATGCCCATGCGGTTGCCGTAGTCTCGGACGCCCGCCACCACGCCGCGCATGATCCGCCGCGGGTGCAGCACGCCCTTGGGCACGTCCTCCAGCGGCAGGTCCGGCGGGCCGAAGCAGAAGATGTCGGTGTTGGCCACCGGCAGGCCCCCCAGCCCCGTGCCCAGCGGGTCGCGGATGACACGCCGATGCCGGTGTTGGCCCCGCCGTAGGGGTCCAGGGCCGAGGGGTGATTGTGCGTCTCCACCTTGAAGCACACCGCCCAGTCCTGGTCGAACTCGATGACGCCGGCGTTGTCCTGGAAGACGCTGATGCACCACGGCTTGGCCAGCTTGTTCGTGGCCCCGAAGATGGTCGTCTTGATGAGGTTGGGGATGCTCTCGACCTCCCGGCCGGCGGCGTCGGTGACGCGGACGTCGGAGCCGAAGGTTTTGTGGACGCAGTGCTCGCTCCAGGTCTGGGCGATCATCTCCAGCTCCAGGTCGGTGGGCTCGCCGCCGAGGCAGCGATAGTGGTCCTGGATGGCCTTCATCTCGGTGACGTTCAGGAACAGGTCGCGCCGCTTGCTGAGGTCGGCTAGGCCGGCCTCGTCCAGGTCGCGGATGGGCAGCTCGATGACCTCCAGCTTGTACTCGATGGAGTGCAGCTCCGGCGGGGTATAGGAGCCGAAGTGCACGTCCTCGATGACGTCGTTGGCCAACAGCCGGCGGGCGATGACGGTCCGCTCGGCGTCGGAGACCTTGCCCATCAGCTCGTACCGCCGGGCGGTGCGGACCGAATCGACGCCCAGGGCCATGTCGCGGATGGCCTGCTCGGTGGAGGCGGCCACGGGGTCCATCACGCCGGTCTTGAGGTGCACCTCGATGACCTTGGCGGCACGGTCGGCCCGCCCGTGTCCCTTCACAGGCGGGACGCCTCCGCCGCCGATGGAAAACTGCTCCGTCACCGGGTCGGCCAGCAGCTCGTTCCCGATGCGGCGCAGTTCCGCCTCGCCCAGCTCGCCGGCCAGGAAGAACAGCCTCGCCGAGCGCACGCCGGTGACCGAACCGATCCCCAGCTCCCGGACCTGTGCCAGGATTCCCTCGGCGTGCGGGTCATTGAACTGTTCGCGCAGCCGAACCTCGATGCGGTGAATCATCGCCGCTGCATCCTTTCCATGGCGCCAAGGTCAGGGCTGAGATTCTATCGGAGCCGTGGTGACCGGACAAACCAAAAGGCACCCGGGGGCGAACGGACCGGCAGCGCAAACGGCCCTGATGCTGTCAAAGCCCACGCATGGCCATGCGTGGGCTTTATGAGATGCGCGACGCACTACTTCTCAGTTCCCTTCAGGGGCGGGAACTGGACGCGGCGGTACCACTCGGGCGGGGTGTACTCCGGCAGCGCCAACCGGAGGGCGTTGGGGATGCCGCTGTTGTCCCTGCCCAGGCACGGGTGGGTCTGGATGACCGGCACGGGCACCTGGAACATCCGGAGCCCCTGGCCGGGCTGCGCCGTCAGCCACGGCGGCGCGACCACGGGCGGGGAGCCAAATCGAAAGACGCCTGGGCCGCCGTTCGGCGCCGGCTGGCCCCAATGCGGCATGGCCGGGCGGATGGGAGGCGGGGTCGGTCTGGCGCCGGCCAGGCCCATCAGGTAGGCCGTGATCCGCGCGTGGCTGTCGCGGACGACCTTCAGGGCCTGCCGGGACGCAGGCCCCTTGGCCTTTTGGGCCCACTCCTCCAGCAGGCGGCGCTGGCCCCACAGGCAGCCGCCCGTGTTGCGGGTCACAAGGCAGGCCGCCCGGGCGGCCGCCTCGGCCACCGCCTGCTCCTTGGGGTTGTCGAAGACCGCCCAGCAGGTCTGGAGGGCCTCGGCCGGCTGGTTCCGGGCCAGCTGCATCCGGGCGTAGGCCATCATGGCATTGGCCCGCTGCTCCACCGGGCGGCTCGTGTCGAGGGCGATCTCTCGGGCGACCTTCAGGGCGTCGGCCCACTCCTGCGGGGTGAGCGGCTCAGGCGGCTTGTCGGCGGGCTGCTGGGCCGAACCAGGCCCGATCGCAACCACCGCCACGACCAGCGCCAGCGCCGCCGACCGAACCACGCCCGTCCAGCGGCGCCAAGTTCTCACGTTGCGTGTCATCACGGGGCCGGCCCGTCTGTTCCGTTACAGTCCCTGGAACGGGTCGGGGATGTTCTCCTTGCCGCTCTTTCCCTTTGGGCCATAGCTGATGTACTCAAAGACCTGGTCGAGCCCGTGGAAGGACGCCCGGTAGGCCTTCATGCCGATCAGCACCAGCTCGCTGGCGGCCTGGGGCACCTCCGCGTCGGTGCAGGCCCGCAGGGCCAGGTGGAAGTGCTGGGCCGCCTCCTTGGGCTTGCCCCAATACACGTACAGGAAGGCCATGGCCCGGTAGCCCTCGAAGGTCTTGGGCTGGGCGGCGACGGCCGCAGCGAAAAGCTTCTCGCGGGCCGGGCTGCTTGCCGCATACTTCACCCCCGCCAGGTGGTTTACCTTGACGTCGTCGGCCGTCCCGGGCTTGCCGTCAGCCCCGTCCGGGCCGAACCGCTGGTAGGCCAGAAACTCATTCGCCCGCCCGAGATTCCCGTCCATGGAGCGGAAGGCCTGAGCCACGACCTGCGCGGCCGCGCGGATGTCCTGCTCGCTGCCGGCGGCGTCGTAAAGGGTCCGTGCGGCTCCGAGGGTCTCGGCGAACTTGCTTTCGGCGCGGTAGGCGTCAACGACCTTCCTCTGGGCGGCCTGGCAGACGGGCGGCTCCAGCGGGTAGGCGCAGATGATCCGCTCGCACTCGGCGCGGGTTTCGGGCATCTTCTTCATCGCCGCCAGCAGGTCGGCCTGCCTCAGGGCGAACGGCGTCTTGCGGCCGGTCGCCTCCATGGCCTTTTCGGCCCGGGCGGCGACGGCCTGGGCCTCGGGAAGCTTGCCGGCCCCGGTCAGGCAGTCCGCCGCCTTGGTGTAGTAGACGGCCCGGGTGTTCTCGTCGTACACCGCCGCGTACTTTTCCGCCAGGGACTGATAGAACGCCGCCGCCTTAACCAGGTCCTTGGTCACCGTCTCGTGGGCCACGGCCGCTCGCCGAGCCGCCTCCGCCGCCCGGGGCAGGACGTCGGGGAAAGTCTTTTCCACCTCCATGTAGACGGCGATCCCCTCGGCGGGCTTGTTCAGGGCGCTGCAGTAGACCTCACCGGCCCGCAGCAGAGCCTCGGCGGCCCGATCCGGATAGTCGGCGTGCTCCTTGACCAGCTTGCGATAGGCGGCGACGGCCTCGGGGAACTTCTCCTGGCCGCGGAGGGCGTCGCCAATGAAAAGCTGGGCCCGGCTCTGAAGGTCCTTGTCCTGGGCGAAGTCCTTCTGGAGTTTCGCCACCTCGGCCAGGACGTCGCCGAACTGCTTCAGGGCCATCAGGCAATCGATCCTGTGCTCCTGGATCTCCTTGACCTGCCCGGGCTCCTTGTACTTTGCCAGCATGCCGTCCAGCATCTTCAGGGCCTGGGAGTGCTGCCTCCTCTGCATCTGATTCTCGGCGTTGCGAATGTCCCTGTTATAATCCTGGGCCCAGGCCGCCCGGACTGCTCCCCCCACCACAAGCGCCGCCAGAACCATCGGCGCCACCGCAACTCTTGTCATCTTCATCATCTGGCCCTTCCACGCTGCGTGTTGTCTTGCTGCCGACCAATCCATGCTGCCTTCCAGGCCCGGCCTGGTCAAGGCGCACCTGGCGGCGAGCTAAGGCTTCCCGGTCCAGTCGAACTGCACGCCGATGGCCCGGTCCTTCTCGTTCATCAGCATCTGGTAGATCTTCGGCCCTTCGGTGTAGCGGGCGCGGTGGGTGATGACCGGCTCGGTCCGGATCATGCCGGCCCGCATCATGCGGAAGAGGGCGGCGGTGTTGGCCTCGGCGGTGGTGTAGGGGTGGTCTTCGGCGTGCGGCCCGCCGCAGCCGACCATGGTCTGATCGGACTTCTGGAAGAAGCTATACAGGTCCAGTTGGGCCTGCCCGTGCACGCCGCCGAGGATGACGATCCGCCCGCCCGCGGCGGTGAGCGCCGGCAGCGAGCCGACCACCTTCGTGGTGGCGGTTGCCTCGATGGACGACTGCACCCCCCGGCCCTCGGTGAGCTGCTTGATCCGCCCGGCGACGTCCTCGGCGGCGGGGTCGATGCTCACGTCGGCGCCCATCTTCCCGGCCACCTCGCGGCGGGCGCCGACCGGGTCCACGGCGATGACGGGACAGCCGCCGGCCAGCTTGGCCAGGTGCGTGGCGAACAGGCCGATGACCCCCTGCCCGAAGACCGCCACCGGGTCGCCCAACTGCACCCTGGCCGCCCGGACGCCGCGGATGCTGATCCCCAGCAGCGGCGTGCACACCGCCATCTCGGAGGGAATCTCTTGCGGCACCGGGACACACCGCCCCGCCGGAAAATCGATCATCTCGTAGTGGGCCGCGCCGAATAACACCCGGTCGCCCAGCCCGGGCGCCTCCACGCCCTCGCCGACGCCGACGACTCGGCCGATGGCGATGTAGCCGGTCATCCGCGGGAAGGGCCGCTCCTGGGTGTGGGTGCCCTGGATGGTGTGCAGCTCGGTGCCGGTGGAGACCATGGAGTATTCCGTCCTGATCCGCACCTCGCCCGCAGCCAGCCTCTCCAGCCGGCGGTCCCTGATCTGGACGGTGTTCAAGGCCGTCGCCATCAGGCACTTGACGGTCGTCGGGGCCGTGTTGTTCTCTGCCATCGTGCGTGTCCTCTCTTGCTACAGCGTGATGGTTTGGTTTCTCCGCGCCGATTCGTACACGGCCGTGATGAGCTGCACGGACCACCTGCCCTGCTCGACCGTTACGGCCGGCGGGCGCTTGTCCCGGATCGCGGCCATGAAGTCCTCCACCGGGCTGTCAAACTCCGGCCGGGGCGGGCGCGTGAGCCACTCGATGTTCGTCTCCACGACCTCGTCGTCGATGAGGAACGCGGATCCTTTCGTGCCGTGGACCTCCAGCCAGATCCGGTCCCTGCCTTTGCCGACCTCCTCGCCCAGGGTGACGTTGGTGGTCGTGCTGACCACCGAGCGGACGCCGGATTCGAATTCGATGATCCCGGCCGCCCAGTCCTCCGTCTCGATCTTGTGATTCAGGGCGCCGAAGTCGCCGCGGACCTTTGTCGGCCTGCCGGCGAACCACACCAGCAGGTCCATGGGGTGGGCGCCCTGGTTCATCAGCGACCCGCCGCCGTCCATCGCCCAGGTGCCGCGCCAGCCGCCGCGGTCGTAATACGCCTGGTCGCGGAACCACTTCAGCCGGACGTCCACCATCAGCAGCCTGCCGAACTCGCCGGCGTCCATGGCCTTCTTGACCGCGCAATACCCCGGCCGGAAGCGCATCTGGTAGTTGACCCCGCACAGCACGCCGGCCTGCGAGACGGCCTGGTCGATGACGTCGATGTTCTCCACGGTCACGTCCAGCGGCTTGTCCACGAGCATGTGCACGCCGTGCCGGGCGGCGGTCACGGCCAGCTCGTGGTGGGTGCCGCTGGGGGTGGAGATGACCACGCCGTCCAGGTCCTCCCGGGTGAGCATCTCCTGGAAGTCCTCGTAGCCGTGGGGCCGGCAGCCGATCTCCCGGGCGTAGGTCTCCAGCCGCCACTTCAGCTTCGCCCCGTCCTTGTCGCAGATGGCCGCCAATTCCCCCAGGTCGCTCTTGTGGATCCTGGCCCCGTGCGATCCCCCGATCCCCATGCCGACAACGCCCATCTTCAGCATGTTCCGGTCTCCTGCTAGCAGGGTGGTTCCGGGAAGTTCGGCATGGTACCCGCTTTCCCGTCCCGGGGACAGGGGCAAGGCCGGATTAAGGGGCAAAGGCCGACCGCCGTCCGCGGCCATGCTGCCAGCGGGGTAAGACGGCTATGGAGTCCTGTATTCCCAACGCTGGCGACTTCTGTTTAGCCGCAGCCGGCACGGCCGCGGCAGGCGGCCCTCCGGGCCGCCGCTAAACGAATGCAGCGGGAGCACGTGACGTGCAGGGCTCAATAGCCGCGCCCCGGCGGCGGTTAAGCTCCGGCCGATGCAGCCCGGATCGCCTCTTGGGCGTATTGCAGGTCCAGCCCGAGCTGGTCCTGGTGCTTGGGGAACAGCCCCACCACCACCGCGTCGGTGGGACGGATGTTCGCGAAGGCGTAGCGGAACGCCTCCTGGACCTGTTCCTGGCTGTGGCAGTGCCGCCCGGCGGCGAGGATCTTGATGGCCAGGGCGGGCTTATTGAGCTGGCGGATCCGGCCGACCATCGCCTCGCGGTCCTCCGGGAGGTAGTGCTCTTTGTCGTACTGCGGTCGGCCGGCGACGATGGAGGATTCGCGGGGCTCGCGAGAGAGGTTGTAGAAGCTGGCGACGTAGAAGTCCACGTCCCAGTCGTGCTGCACGGCGTAGTCGAGCACCTCCGGCTGGTGGCTGCCCAGTCCGACGGCCACGCCGCAGTCGCGCATGCACTTGAGGTAATCCAGCGTGTGGGCGATGCGGCCCTCGCGCCAGAACTTGTCGGTCTGGGTGCCGTGGTGGTAGACGGCTTCGGCCCCGGCGGCGGCCAGCACGCGGATGTTGGCGAAGATGTCATGCATCTCGCTGGCGGTCTGGGCCAGCACGTTCATCTTCCCCCCTGCGCGCCGGTACAGCTCCAGCCAGTGCAGCATGCGGTAGTCGCCGCGGATCATGAAGGTCCGCA
>LJUF01000146.1 GCA_001303665.1 Phycisphaerae bacterium SM23_33
ACGGCGACGACGATCCGTTGACCGCCGGCGTTGCGGACGGCCTGCACGGCGACCTGCATGGTGAAGCCGCTGGCCAGGCCGTCGTCAACCAGGATGGCGGTCCGCCCGGCCAAGTCCGGCATGGGTGATTCACCGCGCAGGGCCGCCGCCCGGCGGCGAACCTTTTCCACCGTCCGGGCCGTGTCTTCGCGGATTTCCCTTTCGCTCACGCCCATCGCCGGCAGGACGTCCTGGTTGAGCTGGACGGTGCCGTCCCATGCGACGGCCCCGTAGCCGACCTCCGAACTCCAGGACGGCGTGATCTTGCTGACCACCGCCAGCCCCAGCGGCAGGTCAAGCCGGCGGGCGATGACGGCGGCGACGGGCACGCCGCCGGCCGGCACGGCCAGCACCATGGCGGGCCCGCCGGGCAGCGGGGCCAGCATGTCGGCCAGCACCCGGCCGGCGTCGGCGCGGTCACGGAAGACACCCAGGCGGTCTCGCAGCTCCGGCAGCTCGACGATCCTGTCCTGGCCGCTGGCGCTCATGTCAGCCGATGTTCCTCAGGCGCCCGGCCGCCTGCGGGAGAATTTGGATTCCCGCCGCCCCGGGGCTTAGAATTAGGCGAAAGGGAGAATCTATGAGTAGACTTTACATGATTTACCACAGCGAAACCGGCCACACGCACGTCCTGGCTGAATTGTTGGCCGAAGGGGCCCAGGGCGTCAAGGGCATCGAGGTCAAGCTGGTCAGTGCCGACGAGGTGGACTACGTGGAGGCGGCCCGGGCGGACGGCTACGCCGTCGGCTCGCCGGACTATTTCAACTACGTGGCCGGGTCGATCAAGACCTTCTTCGACCGCATCCTTTACGACGAGCGATTCAAGGGCAAGCCCTACGTCGGCTTCAGCAGCCACGCCGGCGGGGGCGACGTGCTGACGTGCATAGATTCCCTGGCCAGGACCTGCGGGCTTAGGCGGGTGGGGCCGGGGATCGCCACCCCGGGCAGGCCCGACGATGATGACGCCGTCAAGGCCCGCCAGTTGGGCCAGGCGCTGGCCGAGGCGGCCAAAGAGATTAGCGCCCCCAAGGCGGGCCCCAGGCGGTAGGGTCTGTCAGAAAGCTCCTGCGGCTTCACATCAAGGGGGTACAGGTTGCCTGCAACCCGTGCTGACGCTGGCGGACTCTCTCCAATTACTCCAGCAAAGAGGCTGGACCGGCAGGGAGGATTCCACTACAGTAGGCCCGCGCTTTTCTCAAGGAAAGGACGGCCAGAGTGAGCACGGTCATGGTGATGTATCACAGCGGAACGGGCAATACGCGGAAGCTGGCCGAGCTGGTGGCCGACGGCGCCCGCTCGGTCAAGGGCACGGAGGTCAAGCTAGTAGCGGCCGGGGAGCTGAACTTGGCCGAGGCGGCCAAGGCCGACGGCTACGCCATCGGCTCGCCCGACTACTTCAGCTACGTGGCCGGGGAGGTCAAGGCCTTCTTCGACAAGATCCTTAACGACGGCCGCTTCACGGGCAAGCCGTACGTGGGCTTCGGCACCCATGGCGGCGGGGGCAAGGTGCTGGGAGTCCTGGAGACGCTGGCCGACCACTGTAAGCTGAAAAAGGTCAAGCCGGGCATGATGACCAAGGGCGCGCCCGCTGGCAAGGACGCCGACCCGGCCCGGGCGCTGGGCCAGGCCCTGGCCCAGGCCGCCAAGTAGCCGCCCCGCCGCCGGCCAGGACAGGTGAGCTGCCGTGAAGTTCGTCAAGGTGGAGAGGCTGCGTTTCGTCGAGTACCGCCGGCCGGACCAAACCGACCTGGACGAAGACACCACCGCCATGCGCAGCCGGGAAGAATCCCGAAAGAACTACTACGCCTTCACCTCGCTGGCCTACAGCCCGCAGACGGGCGAGCTTTTCTGCGGGATGACCAACTTCGGCAACGACCTGCTGTACGTGCACGACCCGGCCTCGGGGGAGTTCGAATCGGCCAACTACGCCGCCATCGCCGACCCGCACGAGGTCAAGATCCACCGCGGGCTGTGGCTGGGCGGCGACGGCTGCGTGTACTCGGCCACCAGCAGCCTGTCCGGGCTGGATGAGCTTGCCGAGGCCCCGGGCGGCAAGCTGTTTCGGTTCGACCCGGGCGCCCGGCGGCTCGAGGTGCTGGGCATCCCCGCCCCGCACCTGTACATCCAGACGGTCTCGCTGGACTGGGCTCGGCGGATGATGTACGGCATGGCCTACCCGCGCTTCGATTTCTTCGCCTTCTCGCTGGAGCGCCGCGAGGTGGCCTATCGCTGCTTCGTCGGCTCCATCTGCCACGTCGGCGCCGTGGACGACGAGGGCGGCTACTGGGGCACCTGGCTGGGCGGGGGCGGCCGGCACGACCTCTTTCGCTACGACCCCGGCGAGAACCGGATCCGGTTCTTCCCGCACGGCTTCCCCACGCCCTGCCGCAGTTTGATGTACCGCGGCGCCGGGCCCATCGACTCTATGGTCAACGGCGGCGACGGCTATCTGTACGTCGGCCACGAGACCGGCGAGCTGTACCGGATCGAGTGGCGGACGGGCCGGGTGGAGTACCTCTGCAAGCCGCTGCCGGGCCGACGGATGCCGGGGTTGGCCGCCGCCGAGGACGGCCTGCTGCTGGGCGTCGGCGGCAACGACCGGGCGGCCATGGGCTTCGCCTACGACCGCAAGACGGGCAACTCCGAAATCCTCGGGGGCATTCGCGACGAATCGGCCGACGCGGATTGCTTCCGCACACATGACTGCTGCCTGGTCGGAAACACGCTGTTCGTCGGCGAGACGGACAATCCCCGGCGGAGCTGTTACCTCTGGAAGTGCACGCTGGGCTGACCGGCCGCTGTCCCATTTCCTGCGTTGGTTTTTCTCCACCCCGTCACGGGAAGCGACACTTCGACCCTGCCTAGAATGCGTTGAGAAGCAGCGGTTCATACTGAAGGCCGCCGGGGGCCGTGCAGCCAAGGAGTGGCTGTTCCCAGCGGCGATGAGTTGGCGGCTTTGCCGACTTTACCTGGCTCGCTGTGGCCGAGCCGGCCAACAAGATGTTCAGGGCATTGAAAGTATAGAGGCGGGAGGGAGATGCCAAGCCGGCGCGGCGGCTCTGTGATGCTGGCCGGCCTCAGGGTCGTCGCGCCGCTCTTTTTTACATTTCTCCAAGTTTCATGACGTTTCCGGCGGGAAAGCCGGTTTGGCACGCCTATAGTGTAAACAACGACATGAGCCACGCCCTTCGCCCTCGCGGCGGCCTGTTCGGCCGCCGCGGTTCGCTTACCAGCTATTCTTCGCGCGCACGCCTTGCTGACCTTGAGCGTGCATATAATCATGATGGTCGGCGCGAACGAGCACGGGCCGAAGTACCAGGCAAGAGGTTGAAAAAGCCTGGGGCGTCGGAGAACGGGTTGACAAAAATGGCCCGTTCGATCCGGGAAACCGGAGCGCAAACCTCGATGTGCCGTTCGCCCCGACCATTTTCTTTTTACTTCTGCCTGACTCCGCCGTGAACAGGGGCGCAGAGTCGCAACTTCCGACAGAGCCCGGTGCGGGTCGGCCTGTCGGCGGGGCTTGCTTCACTCATCCAGCGTCCCGTGGCGCAGGCTCATGGGCAGCGGGGCGGGTCGCCGGCAACTGCTGGTCAGCTCCACGTGCCGGCCCTGCTCGGAGGCGTCGTGGAACGCGTGCATGACGTCCAGGACGTGGTAGGCCAGCTCGCCGTTGGTGCGGTGTGGGCGGCCGGAGCGCAGGCCATAGGCCATGTCGGCCACGCCGATGCCCCGGCTGTTCTGGGGGTAGGGGTGGGTCAGGGGAACGTCTGACCATTCGCTCGCCCCGGCTCGGCGGACGCGGACGGGGCCGCCGAAGCCGTTGGGGTCGGGCACGGAAAGGCTGCCCTCGGTGCCGTAGATTTCGATCCTGGGCAGGTTGGCGGCCCAGATGTCAAAGCTGGTGATGATGGTGCCGACGGCGCCGTTGGCGAAGTCCATCACGCCAGCGACGTGGCTGGGGACCTCCACGGCGATCTTCGTGCCGAACTTGGGCTGGCTGGTAATCAACCGCTGGGGGAAGGTGATCCGGGCCGAGCCGGTCACCCGCTTCACCGGGCCCATCAACGCCACCAGGGCCGTCACGTAGTACGGTCCCATGTCGAACATGGGGCCGCCGCCGGGCTTGTAGTAGAACTCCGGGTCGGGGTGCCAGCTCTCGTGGCCGTGGCAGGTCATGAAGGCGGTGGCGGCCACCGGCTGCCCGATCCAGCCGTCGTCAATGAGCTTGCGGCAGGTCTGCAGGCCGGCGCCCAGGAACGTGTCTGGGGCGCAGCCCACGCGCAGGCCCTTGGCCTCGGCCATCTTCAGCAGCTTCCTGCCGTCGGCGCGGGTGACGGTGAGTGGCTTTTCGTTGTGGACATTCTTGCCGGCCGCCACCGACGCCAGGGCTACCTCGGCGTGGGCATTGGGGGTGGTGAGGTTAACGACAATCCGTATTTCCTCGTCGGCCAGCAACTGCTCGACCGTGCAGGCCTTGGGCAGGCCGAACTTTTCGGCCTGGGCCCGGGCCCGCTCGGGCACGAGGTCCGCGCACGCGCCCACCTCCAGGATCTCGAAGACCTCCTGGCAGTTCTTCAGGTAGATGCCGCTGATGTTGCCGCAGCCCACGATGCCAACCTTGGTCGTTTCCATATCTCTTTCCTATTTCACCGGCTGGTCCGGAACCTGAGGTATCCTTGACGTTCGACAGGGGCTTCATGGCCCCGGCCGGCCGAAGCGTTCGATGGCCTGCACAATCTCCGGGAAGCTGACCTTCCACCGGCCAGGCGGGACGTTTTCGGAAATCTGAATCTGCAGCCGGCCGGTGTGGCCGCCCTCGGCAAGGATCCGCTCGGCGGTGGCGCGGATGGCTTTCGGCTCGGCCAGGTGGACCGACGAGGGGAAGTTCACCAGCAGCCGCATTTCCGGCCACAGGGCCGCCGCCTGGGCCACGGAGGTATCGTTGTCCGGCGGCGGGGAGAGCGAATCCAGCCCTCGGATCTTCGATTCACCGATGGCCTGCCACAGGGGCTTCAGATCCCCGTCGGTGTGCACCATCACGGGGATATCCAATCCGGTCTCGGCCAGCATGTCCGCCAGCTCCCGGTACAGCGGCAGGCAGTACTTGCGGAAGTACCTTTCGCCGATGACCGGGGCGGTGATGTTGTCGCCGAAGTTCAGGTAGGGGATGGGCTCCTGGCGCACGGCCTGACAGGCGACGGTCATGGCCCTTCGCAGCACGTCGGTCATCGCCGCGATGACCTCCTCCATCAGCTCCGGCGCCTCCACCAGGTGCCAGGCCAGGTCTTGGATGGAGACCCACTCCACCCAGAGCTGCTGGTAGGGTGTCCGGCCGAGGCCGGTATGCGGCAGACCGTCCTGGCCGAGTTGGCGGATGGCTTGGCGCAGCGGGTGGAGATCCTGGACCACCGTGATGTCGCGCAGATACGCCAGGAGGGCGCTGTAATCCTCCGGCTCACGGACGAAGTGCTCCCGGGTGGCGGCCGTGCCGAAGGCCGGCTCGCGGAACTTCTCCTGCGTGAGCGTTCCTTCGGGCGTGTGCAGGACCGTTTTGAAGCCGCTGCGGCCGTCGCGCTCGAGCTCGGCGGTCTCGAATCGGCAGTTGGGGTGCTCGCACCGGTGCACGGCGACCCAGCGGAGGATCCCCATGTTGCTTCGGCCGATGACCGACCAGGCCTCCTCGTCCGGCACGGCCAGGCCACTGTATTGCACGAAGGGCACGCGATCGTGCGGGCGCCCCTGAACCACCGCCAGCATCCGCTGCCGCATTGTCATCTCGGCCACCGAGGCCCACCTTTTGCCGCCGGGCCCGCCGCGGGCCCTCTCCGAAGCGGCCTATATAGGCCAATCGCGCGTTGGAGGCAAGTCGCACGGCCAGAACTTCCGCGGCGGGCTTGTCAAGGCCGGCCGGGCAGGGTACGGTTAAGATGGCGGGGCCAGGATGGAAAGGCGGTGCATCATGTGGCGTGGGGCTCATCGCAGGTTCAACCGTGTGAGCTGGGCGGCGGCGGTGGCGATCGGCCTCACCGCGGTCCTGTTCATTATTCCTTCCTGCAGCAAGAAGAAGAAGTCGTCCGGCTATTTTGAATCGCTGGCGGGGGCCAAGCACATGGCCGATGAGACGGCCTGTCGGGCGCGGTTGGCGCAGTTGGGGCAGGGCCTGCTGGCCTACGCGGCCCTGAATGACGGGCGGTTTCCGGCTTCGCTGGATGAGCTCGCCAAGTCGGGTGTCTCACGGGAGTTTTTCCAGTGCCCCAAGCGGCCCGGGCAATCCTACGTGTACCTGCCTGGGCAGAACCAGAACATGCCGTCGGACAATATCCTGGTGCTGGAAGAGCAGGCCGTCCACCGCGGGCGGTGCAACGTGCTGCGCTTGGGCGGGATGGTGGAGTCGCTGACCCCGGAGGAGGTGGCCGCCGCCCGCGCCAAGACGCAGCGGGCGATCGGGGCGGACGCTGGGTCGTAGGCCGCAGCCCGACCACCGGGGGACACGCCGGCAGGGGGCAGGCAGGGAAGGCTCGTGGACATAGGGCCGGATCCTGAAGGCTCGAATTCGGCGAAGCAAGCCTTGCCCGGGGCGGCTGGCTCAAAGCCGGCCGATCAAGACGGAACGCTCGTTGCGGCTGAGACCAGGGGCACAACCGCCGGCCTGCTGGCGATGGACTGCCTCAAGGCGGTCAAGTACGGGGCAAGCAACTTCGGCACCATCTTCGGGATGGCGCTTCGGGTGCTGGGGGTGTACGTCGCGGCGGCGATTATATTCGGCATCATCGGGGTCTTTGTGATTCCACGGCTTTGGCTGGCTGTGCTTCTGGCGTTGGTCGCAGCGGCGATTCTTTTGACCTACTTCCTGCGGTTTTGCCTGGACGTGGTCATGAGCGGCCTGGAGAACATCGATCAGGCCCCCAACTATCCGGACCTGAACGTCGTGGAGCTTGTCGCGACCGGCGCGAAGGCGCTGGGGATGCTGGTGGTCTATTTCCTGCCGATCGTGACGATCCCGCTGCTGCCGCTGGGGCTGGTGGCCCTGGGGTACTTCAATGACGCTCGGGCGTGTGATGTGGTTTGGGCGTTTCGCGCCGCCCGCAGGCGGCCGGCGGAGCTGGCCGTCCTTTGGCTGATGCTCGCCGTGTGGGGAGCCGCGGGGGTCTTGGGACCGGCGCTGGTCATGTTGCTGTTCATCTCCTTCGCCAAAGAGACGCTGAGGCTCTTCGGATGGCATTGGCTGGCTCACGTGCTCGGCCTGGTTCTTGTCGTCGAAGGGGTCGTCTTCGCCGTGGTGGTCGGCTTTATGTTTGCGGCGGTGTGTTTCCGCTGCATCGGCATATTCGGCTGGCGTCACCGAGCGCTGGTCGAGGCCTCCTCCCTCGGCGCCAGCCGCTTGCGCGGGGTGGGCTTCGTGTCCGCCGGCGGCGTGTTGTCGGCCATCGTGGTGCTGCTGGTGGTCAGCTTGATGGTAGCTCTTTCGGCGTGGTAAGGCGGCCGGCAGCGGGGTTCACCCGGCGGGGTTTTCAATCCACTGGCGGTAGCAGGGCGTGCACAGGTGGATGGTCAGCCGGCGAAAGATCTGCTCGGTCAGCTCTTGCTCGCTCATGTCCTGCACCTGGTTCAGGATCCTGTCGATTTCCGCGCTGATGTCGGTCTGGAGGTCGGCTTCGGAGATGGCCGGTGGCGTGGGGTCGGCCACGGCCAGGATCCGCACGATGTAGAAGTTGCCTTCTCCGGGCGTGAGTTCGGCGCCGCAACGATGGCAGAGAAGGCAGACTCTTTCGTCGCGCTCCATGCGTCCGACTTATACCCGCCGCGGCGGCGGATGCAACGGGCA
>LJUF01000147.1 GCA_001303665.1 Phycisphaerae bacterium SM23_33
CCGCCTTTCTGGAGGTCGTCCACGAGGGCAAGCTTGCCGCTTGGCCCAAACAGGTGGCCGGGGTCCAGGCCTTCCATCGTAGCGGGCAGGTGTTCGTCACCTTCGAGGAAACAGAACCGCCCGATGCGGGGAAGCAGCGCGTCACCTGGGCCGAGCTGGGAAAGAGCATGAAGTGCGACTACTACCGCCCCCAGCCCGTGCCCGGGCGGAGGGAGCTGCGCTATCGCGTGTACTGCCACGACGAACCCATCACGCCCGCCAACGTCGGCCGGGCGGAGCTGCTGGCCGAAGTCCTGCCGGGCTCGGCCTTCAACACCCGCTACGGCCTGTCCACCGACCAGCAGAGGCCGGGGCTGGCCGCCGGCATCCTGCCCGGCGAGGGCAAGCAGGCCGACTGCCTGGCCGTGCGCGTGGCCGTTGAGCCGGGCAAGCCTCTCCCCCCGGGGACCGGCCTGTACGTTCACACCGCCCGCCGGCAGGGAAGGTTCTACTACGCCGTGCTGAGCGCCGCCGACGGTGTGACCAACACCGTGGACATTTCCCAGGCTAACACCGCCGGTCCCATCACCCAGCGCCCCGCCGACCCCGAGCCGGTGCTGTATAAGGAGTTCGTGACGCAGGCCCGCGGAGCCAAGTTCGTCCAGCAGTGGTACTCCTTCTGGGCGGTGCAGCCGCTGTCGCTGTGGCCGGCGCGGTATGACGTGGTGGTGGGGTACTGCCCGGAGCTGCTGGCCGGGCCTGCTCCACTGAGCGTAGTGCGGTCGGGTTGGAACAGTTGGCCGTCCGCGCCGCAGCCGAGCAAGACGACCGGGATGATTATGTCGCACACGGCCGACCAGCCGGTGGACTTCCGCACCGGCCTGAACGACGCCCTGGGCACGCTGAAGGGCTTTGGCGGCGGCACCTGGAAGCCGTTCCACTCCAACCGCCAGGAGGCCCTCATCAAGTGGATGCTCGCCAAGTGGCCGGTGAACGGCAGCCGCATCTGCGCCAGCCTGGGCGCCTGGGGGTTCATGGAGATCTACCGCGGCGAGCGGTACGCCTTCATCCGCGGGTGGGGGCTGCCCGAGCTGTCCAAGGGCTTCCAGTCGTGGCAGCGGGCATGCGGCATATGGGGGCCGCCCGGGATGTACCGCGACCGGCCGGCCCACGAGAACCCGTTCGTGGTCAGCAACGTCACCGACTGGGTTCTGGCCCATCCCGAAAAGGAGCTGCCGTACTGCTACGTCCACGCCGGCGGCGGGGCCCACTACACCGAGATGGGCTGGCCGCCTTTCCCGCGCTTCCTCTGGGCCATGATGAAGACCAAGCGTGCCTTCGTCTTCAGCACCTGCCGCTCACCCGTGGCCGACGCCATCACCGCCGGCCGGCTGTCCTTCCGGCTGGATCAGTCGCTGCCGGCCTTCGCCAATTGCAGCCTGGACGACAACGTCGGCGAGGGCGACCTGCGCAGCGGCAAGGGCTGGAACCGCTCGCAGATCAACGGCTACCTGCTGTGGGACCCGCTCACCATCACCGATCAGCCCGACCGCTGGGAGATCACCGTCTGGGTGGACGCCTCCGCCTTCCCCGACGACTGCACCGTGGACCTCACCCCGCGCCGCTGCCGGAACT
The DNA here is from genome assembly GCA_001303665.1 of Phycisphaerae bacterium SM23_33. GTDB lineage: Bacteria > Planctomycetota > Phycisphaerae > SM23-33 > SM23-33 > SM23-33. Next base: position 1,615 of record LJUF01000147.1, read on the forward strand.
TCAAGGCCAAGCCGGGCCGGAAGTTCACCTGGACCAGCACCGTCCTTCCGGAAGACAAGGCAGGTGGCCTGGCCGCCAGCCGTGCCGGGGGCGGGACCGCCCACTCCGGGGGGGCCACGGCTGACGAGCACGGTCTGGTGACGCTGAAGACCCTCAAGATTACCAAGGCCAGGCATCGAATCACGATCAAGCCGGCCAACTGAACGCCCCCAGGCCGCACGGCAGGGTTCGGCAGCTTTCCTGAGCCCGAAGCGCCCCGCCGGCCCTGCAGGCAATGTACCTGGTGGAATCGGCCGGCGCCGTTGATGGCGCGGGGGCGCGCGGCCGCCGGGCGGGAATCCGTGTCAGAGGCCGACAATCGCACCCTCACCAGCGATTGTACAGCCTGTTCCAGTAGTAGGTGTAGCCCTTCGGGCCGGGGAACCTGCAGCATGCCCTGGGAAACTTGCCCTCACCGCGGCCGCGCAGCCAGGCGGCCAGTTTCGGGTGGATGCCGCGGCGCTCGGTCTCCTCCAGGCCGATGGTCCAGAGCTGCTCGACGCGGGCCGCGTCCGGCTCGGCGACGGCGTCCTCGCCGCCGTAACGGAACAGGCGGCAGTCCTCCGGTCGGGGGGACCAGACGAGATACTCCTGCTTGTCGAAGACGGTGAACAGCGGGGCGGTGGGATTCTCTGCCCAGGCGTGGGCGGCCCGGCCGGCCAGGGCCGCGTCCCTGGGCCAGGGGCTGCCGCTCTCGGCCGCCGCCAGGGCGTCGTGCCCGTCCGTTTGCTCGGGCGAGGCGGCGCGGGCGATGCCCAGCACGGTGGCGAAAACGTCCTGCGGCTGGACGGTGATGTCGCTGCGGCCGCGGCCTCGCCCGGGGACGTGCACCATGAGCGGCACGTGCGCTTCCTGCTCGTATACGGGCCAGCCCTTGCCGAAGCGGCCGCGCTCGCCCACGTTGGTGCCGTGATCCGAGGTGACGATGACGGCGGTGTTCTTGTCCAGCCCGGTCTCGGCCAGCGCCGCCAGCACCTCGCCGAACCATCGGTCCACCCAACTGACCTTCCCCGAGTACAGGGCCTTCTTGCGTTGGCGGATCTGCTCGGCCGCCGCGTCGTAGTCTGGGCCGGGAGGCAGCCGCAGGAAGATCCGCGGGTCGATCCGCCCGTCGTAGCCGGGGGTCTGGTCGTACATCAGCACGTATTCGGGCGGGGCGTCCCAGGGCTCGTGCGGGTCGAAGCAGTCCAGCCAGAGGAAGAAGTTGTCTCGGCGGGCGTTGTCGCGGAGCCACTCGGCCGCCGTCAGGAACAGCCTGGCGGCGTTCCAGTCTTCGGGGCGGCGGCGTTTTCGGTTGGCGCGGGTGTAGGTGACGAGGGTGTGGTTGGTGATGGTTCGGCAGTCGGGGTCGCCGGCGAAGTCCAGCAGCGGGTCTTGTTTCCAGTTGTCCAGGCAGGTCAGGGCGGCGTCGTCGATCCATGGGCGGTCCACCTCGGCCCCGTGAATGAAGGTCCAGGCGTGGAAGGGCCAGTCGAAGTTGTGGCCGCCGTTGACCAGGTGGGGGGTGTCGTGGATGAGCTGGGTGCAGTAGCCGGCCTGGGCCAGGGCGCGGGGCAGCGTGGGCAGGTCGAAGCGCAGGGGCATCCAGGGATGGAACGGCCGGCCGAGGCGGCCGGTCATGACGTCGGTGCGGTGGGGGATGGTCGGGTAGCTGGAGGCGAAGGCGCGGTCGAAGACCCAGGACCTTTGGGCCAGCCGGTCGAGGTTGGGCGTGCGGACCCAGTTGTTGCCGTCGGCGGCGATGAAGTCATATCGCAGGGTGTCGATGACCAGCAGGATGATGTTCATGGACGTGTCTCCGGATTCGTGATCGGGCTGGCAAGGGTCTGATCGAATGATCGGCCTGGGGGCAGTTCAGACCTCGTATCTCATGGCGGCGGCGGGCTCGACCTTGGCGGCCATGAAGACCGGCACCACGCTGGCCAGCAGGGCCAGGGCGGCGCTGACGCCAATGCAGACGGGGATGTAGACGACGGCGGCGGCGGCCATCTTTGCGGTGAGGTACTTGGCGCCGACGGCGGCGACGAAGTTGAGCAGGGCCGCGCCGTACCCGATCACCCCGCCCAGCAGTCCGCCCAGCATCCCCAGCAGGATGGACTCCAGCAGGAAGATCTGCACGATGTGGATGTCGCGGCTGCCGAGGCACTTGAGGGTGCCGATCTCCTTGATGCGTTCGGTGACGCTCATGACGATGGCGTTGAGCGTGCCGGCGGTGCAGATCAGCAGCGCCACCGCCACCCACAGCCAGCGGAAGACGCCCTGGCGGGTCATGCCCTGGGCCTCGGCGGTGAGCTTGGGCGGCAGGGCGTCGAAGAGGGCGTTGGTGGTCAGCAGCACGTTGGTGAAGGCGATGGCGACGGCCACGCCGGCCAGCACCAGCAGCATCCTTCCCAGCCGCAGGCGAATGCCCTGCAGGGCGAAGAGGAAGGCCTGCTGAATCGGAAACTGGCTTTTCCCGTACTGGTTCATTGCTCTTCCGCGGTCTTGCCGGTGGCTCGCTCGCGCATCTGGCCGACGCTGATCTCCACCTGGTCCTTGGTCTCGATCTTGCTGACCTTGCCGTCCCGGATCCAGACGATGCGGTCGGAGGCGTCGATGATCTTCAGGTCGTGGGTGTTGCACATGATGGTCACGCCGCGGGCGCGGTTCATCTCGGCCATGAGGTGAATGATCTCCATGCCGGTCTTCAGGTCCAGGTTGCCGGTGGGCTCGTCGGCCAGGACGATGGCCGGGTCGTTGGCGAAGGCCCGGGCGATGGCCACGCGCTGCTGCTGCCCGCCGGAAAGCTCGGTGGGCTTGTGCTGGACGCGGTCCTCCAGCCCGACCATCTTCAGCAGCTCCATGCCCTTGGCGTCGCGCAGGCCGCGATCGATGCCGGCGAAGATCATCGGCAGCGTCACGTTCTGAAGGGCGGTCATGATGGGGATGAGGTTGAAGGTCTGGAAGATGTAGCCGATCTTGCGGCAGCGCAGCCAGGCCAGCTCGTTGGGGCCCAGCCGCCCGATGTCGGTCTTGTCAATGAAGACCTCCCCTCCGGTGGGCTTGGTCAGCCCGCCGACGACGTTGAACAGGGTGGTCTTGCCCGAGCCGCTGGGGCCCATGATGGAGACGTACTCGCCGCGGCGGATCTCCAGGTCGATGCCGTCCAGGGCCTTCACGGTCTCGCTGCCCATGTGGTAGTACTTCTTGGCCCCGCGGACGATGACGGCCAGGGAGGACGACAACTGGGCTGAAGCCTTCAGAAGTTGTTCGCTCATAACGTCACTGCCTTTGGCTTTCCATCTTCGCTTTTCGATTGCCGATTTTCGATTCGCAGCTCATGCCCGGTCGCAGTTTTGTCGTCAAATCGAATCGAAAATCGGAAATACTAATATGGCAGCGCGATCAATGAACTCCTCAGGGCGGCGATGGCGGCCAGCAGCCCGATGACCACGCCTTCGCCGACCGCCAGCCCGCCCACGATGATGTTCCGGTTCCTGGCGAACCATTCCGGGCCGGACTTGCGCTTGATCCACATCGCCGCCAGCCCGCCCACCAAAAGCGAGATGGCGAACGGGATGGGCATCACCATTCCCACCGCCAGCCCGATCAGCGACAGCCGGCCGCGCTTCCACAGCTTGCTCAGCAGGAACACGCCGGTGAAGATGCAGGCCGTGGCGAGCATCCAGTGCCAGTTGAACAGTTGGGCGATGACGGCCTGGGTGGCATCGCTGATCTTAACGACCCCGGAGAAGCTCAGCGAGGCGCTGATCCAGATGCAGAACTGGTTGGCCCAGACCGGCAGGATGGCGGTGGTGTAGGGATACTGGGCCGAGGGGATCGGCGCGATCGACCAGAAGATGCTCATGAACAACAGATTGGCCAGCATGCCCACGGGATAGGCGATGAGCTTGGCCTTGATCAGCGAGCGCGGCGTGCAGCCGGTCAGCTCGGCCGTCTTGAAGTCCTGCACCCAGCCGGAGGACCCTAGCGCGATCGGCCAGGGGGCGAACCAGATGTCGATCTGCCTGGGCCTCATGGCCATGATCATGCCCTCGCGAACGTAGGGCGGATCGATGCGGAAGCCCGTGGTGCCGATGGCGCGGATGTCAATCAGGCTGAATACGAGTGACCAGATCAGCGCGAACGGAGCCACAATGAACCAGGGGAAATCGTGCCCGCTGATGAGCTTGACCAGGATGGTGAACAGGGCCGTGGCCCCCAGCACGCTGAACAGGAAGGTCCCCAGCAGGAAGAACATCGGGACGGTCCGCTCCTGCGAACTGCCTCTTCCCGTGCGGGCCAGCCCCAGGAACGTTCGCCCCAGCTCGCGCGGGGCGGTGAGGATGGGCAGCAGCCCCGCGCACAGCATGCCGCCGATGATGACGGGCATCCACACGAAGATCTGGTTGGGCAGCATCTCCTTGACGCCCATGCCGGTGACGAAGCGCTGGAAGTAGTAGGCCTCCTGGGGGATGGGCCCGGCCGCCGGGATCATCTCCGGCCGGGCGATGCCGCACAGCAGGGGGTAGTGGTTGGGGTCCAGGCTGAGGAACTCGCCGATGCCGCCGGCGGCCCAGGCGTTGCCGATGAACTGCACTGCCATGGCGCCGATGACCATGCTGATGATGACGCGGAAGGGGATGATGAACCCGCCCACGAAGGCCAGGATGTCCGTGGCCACGCCGAAGGAGGCGCCCTTCAGCGTCCCGTGCAGCTTGCGGTTGAAGTCGGCCCAGGGGATGGGGTAGTCGGTGAGCTTCTTGCCCAGGGCCACCGGGAAGTAAATCAGCAGCCCCCACAGCGTGCCGAACAGCCCGGTGATGGTGAACACCTTCTTGGCGTCGGGGCTGCCGCGGGTGAGGGCCTTGCAGGCCTCGGCCGGCGGGTGGGCGAAGGGGAAGGGCAGCTTCTCGACCTTCACGAACAGGTGGTACCCCAGCACGCCCATGCACAGGTCGGCCAGCATGTGGAAGAACCACGAGGCCATCCCCACCCCGATGGGCAGCAGCCAGGCCGCGTGAAGGAACGTCCGCTGGCGCACCACCTCCGGCGGGGGCGCCCACCACCTGGGAGCGGCCTCGGCGAAGGTGACCTTCCGGCCGGCCTCGTTCACGTAGCTGAACATCTCCGAGCCGGCCACCTCGCTCATGCGGAAGTAGGCCGGGTGAATGGCGTACATGTAGAAGATCATCTGCCCGGCGGCCACGGCCGAGACGGAGTAGACGACGAAGGCCTCGGCGGTGGTGAGCGGCCGGCGGGAGAGCCGGACGGCCTCGACCCAGAGGATCAGGGCGATGAAGGAGATGGGCCCGACCAGGGACTGCCCGGCCACCAGCAGCAGGTAGATGTTGGCCGGCATCAGCACCAGGGCGCCGTACAGGATGACCGGCCAGGTGCGGGGGGTGAGTCCGCTTTCTAGCCGGCCTTCGGGCGCCTCGTCCACGAAGTTGTCTGTCGCCACTTTGCTCATCCGTTTTGCCCGGCGTGGTTCCTCATGCTTGGGGTGGAAAAATCCGGTCCGATCGTTTCAGGCAATCCTCTTCCTGCCGCGGCGTGGCCGCGCGCCACCGCAGCAGGTGCTTGCACAGCATGTCCAGGAACACGCTGGCGCCGCGCCGCCACAGGTACGGAGGGCCGCTGCGGCGGTCCAGGTCCAGCGACAGGACCCACCACTGGGCGTCGGGGGCGGGCGTGGCCCGCAGCCGCGTGTCCTGGGTGAGGTTCCGCTCGAACGGCGCCAGCCACACGGGCATGGCCAGCTCGATGACCTGCCGGGTCCGGCTGCCTGCCGGCGGGCTCTGGCAGACGAACCGCCCGCTGCGCTCGCCCTGGTGGATGACCAGGTAGTCGTAGGCGTACACCATCATGGCCTTGGCCTCGTCCCAGGTGGTGGCGATGAACGGCAGCTGGACGTGCCAGCGGTCCTCGGCCTGGGCGGTTTCGCCCTGGTCGGTGACTTCCAGCTGCCAGGTCCGCCCGGCGGAGGGGTTGACGATCTTGGAGGCCAGCCGGATGGGGTAGAGGCTGCTGGCCACGGTGGCCAGCACGGCGATGCCGATGGAGTAAATCACGAACACGCCGAGGTAGTTGGGGTAGAACTCGGTGGCCTGGCCGGCGACCTTCAGGTGCCACAGCAGGCCTTTGAGCGAGATGATGCCCAGGAAGTACCCGGCCACCGCGGCGATGCCGGCGTACACCAGGGCCTCGATCAGGAACATGCCG
>LJUF01000148.1 GCA_001303665.1 Phycisphaerae bacterium SM23_33
ACACCCGGGGGTTGGCGTCCTCGGGCGTGCGGATGACCGGCGTGCGGAAGTTGATGGTCTCGACGAGGAAGCTTTCGCCCAGCCCGACCTCGGCCACCGGCTGGCGGACCTTGTAGCGCTGCTTGAGCGGCACGGTCTTATCCCTGGTGATTCGCTTCACGTCGCATCCTCCCGGCGGGAACCTGAGCGGCCCTCCCGGGCCGCGGGTGGCGATTGCTCCGTGTGGCGTCCGCCCCGGGCTCGGCGCGAGCGGCCGGCGGGCGGCGTTACTTGCCCAATTCGCGGGAGCGTTCGGCGGCGCGGCGGATGGCGGCGATGAGGGCCTCGCGGACGCCGGCGGCCTCCATGGACTCGATGGCCGCCTGGGTGGTGCCGCCGGGGCTGGTGACCTTGGCCCGCAGCACGTGGGGCGTCTCGCCGCTGCGGACCAGCAGCTCCCCCGCCCCGACGCAGGTCTGAACGGCCAGCTCCAGTGCCGCCGCCTGATCCATCCCCTCCGCCTCGGCCGCCCCCACCATGGCCTCGATGAGGTAGAAGAAGTACGCCGGCCCGGATCCGCTCAGGGCGGTGACCACGTCGATCATGGGCTCCTCCACCCGCAGCGTCTTTCCGCAGGCGGCGAAGAGCCTCTCGGCCCAGCTCAGGTCGGAATCGTCGGCCCCGGGGCCTTTGCACAAGGCGCTGGCCCCGCGGCCCACCAGCATGGGGGTGTTGGGCATGACGCGGACGATCCGCCCCTTGCCGCCGAGGTTATCGTGGATGAACTGGGTGCGGATGCCGGCGGCGATGCTGATGACGGTGGCGTCGGCCGCCACCGTGGGCGTGATCCCCGCCAGCACCCCGGCCATCACCTGGGGCTTGACCGCCAGCAGCAGGCGCGGGCAGGCGGCGGGGGTGGCGTTGTCCTCCACCGAGGTGACGCCCAGCTCGCGGGTGAAGTACTGCCGGCGGGAAAATTGCGGGTCGGAGGCGATGACGGCGTTGTGGTGGATGACGTTGGCTGAAATCGCCCCTCGCAGCAGGGCCTCGGCCATGTTGCCCGCTCCGATGACGCCCAGTTGATGATCGGTCATTTGCGGTCACTCGCTGAGGATTTCAAGGAGGCGTTCGGCCAGCTCCACGTGCCGGGACTCATCGCGGGCAAGCCGCTGGAGCTGCTCCCGGGCGGCCGGGCTCTCCGCGGTCCGGGCCAGGCGGTCGTACTTGTCGGCCGCCGTCCGGGCGGCCTGGAGCATCTCGGTGAAATGCCCACGCAGGACAAAACGTTCAGGCATGGCAGACCTCCCCGCCCAGGCTGGCGATCATGGAGGCGTGCGTCTGGCTGTCGTGCTTCAGGGCCTGGAGGATGGCGTGAATCTCCGCCCGCTGTTCCTGGTCCAGGCACTCGATGCGCTGGAGCTCCAACTCGGCCGCGTCGATCTGAAGCAGCAGTCCCTTCTCCAGTTCCGCCAGGTGAGCCCACTCACCCGGCGTGTACCCTTGCGCCGAAGACATGCTGTGCCTCTCCAACCCGCTGACCGTGCCGCGCCATCCTCCCGCGCGGCGGTGTCTTTTTCAAGCGCCAAACTCATCTTCCCGACCGGCGGCAGCAGATTCCCGCCGGGCGGATCAGTCCCAGTGCGGGTCGAGCTGATGGCCCGGGCGCCAGGGGCGGGCGTACCAGCCCTGCCCCCGCACGGGGTCGCGGCGGGCCTGCATCCACGCCAGCAGCCGGTCGTGCAGCTCGTTCCGGACACCGGCCAGGGCCGGGTCATGAATGCGGTTGACGATCTCGCCGGGGTCGGCCTGGAGGTCGTACAGCTCGTCGAGGTCCAGCAGGTTGACCACCAGCTTGTGCCGCCGGGTGCGAACGCAGCGGATGGGCACGAAGCCCCAGAAATGGGTGTGCGGCAGGCCGAAGCGGTTGAACTCCAGGAAGACGGCGTCGGCGATCTCGGCGGCGGGGTCGGCCAGCAGGGCCAAGGCGTCTTCGCCCTGGAACTGCGCGTGCGGCTCCACGCCGGCCAGCCGGCAGATCGTGGGGGCAAGGTGAATGTGGCTGATGAGCGAATCGCAGACGCTGCCCGGGCGGGTCAGGCCGGGGACGCGCACGATCAGCGGCACGCGGGTGGTCTCCTCGTACATCGTCATGCCCTTGCCCAGCAGCCCGTGGGCGCCGTGGTGGTCACCATGGTCGCTGGTGAAGATGACGGCGGTGTCGCCGCCGCACAGCCGGTCCACCGCCTCCACCACCCGCCCGACCTGCTCGTCCACGAAGCTGGTGCAGCCGTAGTACCTGGGACTGTTGTTGACCGGCTGGTGGTTCGGGACGCGCCCGCGGTCCCGCCAGGCCTCGCGCACGGCGCGGTGGGTGGCGGGCTTGCCTTCGAGGCGGTCGCCCATGTTCGCCCGCCAGGGGCGGGTGGTGCCCTGGTACATTTGGTAGAACCGCTCGGGGGCGGAGGAAGGCCCGTGGGGCTCGTCAAAGGAGACCACCAGGACGAAGGGCCGGCGGTGGTACTCTTCCAGGAAGCGGATGGCGCGGTCGGCCACCCGCGTGCCCCAGCAGTCCGGCTCGGCGAGGTCCTTTCCCTCGCGCCAGCGGCGGAAGCCTTCCTCGCCGACCTCGTTCATGAAGCAGCGGCCGTCGTACCAGTAGTCGGGCAGGAAGCCGCCGTCGGGGCGGCCGGTGCCGTAGTAGCCGCCCTCCGGCCCGTCCAGGTGCCACTTGCCGATGTAGCCGGCGGCGACGCCGGCGAGGGTGAGGATCTCCCCCAGCCGCAGCACGTGCCGATAGGCCGACAGCTGATTGGCGTAGGCCCCGCTGCTGGAGCCGTACAGGCCGGTGAACAGCCCCGCCCGGGCCGGCGTGCACACCGGCGTGGTGGTGAAGGCGTTGTTGAAGCGGCAGCCGCTGGCGGCCAGGCGGTCCAGGCTCGGCGTGTGCACCCAGCCCGAGCCGTAGCAGCCCAGCATGTCCTGGCGCTGCTGGTCGGTCATGATGAAGACGACGTTGTGCCGGCGGTCCGCCGTCATGGGTCACGTCCTCCGGGGCAGGCTCGGGGACAGTCCGATTGCGGATTTTCGATTGGCGATTGTCGATTGAACGGCACGGGCGACGCCACGGTCCGGATCGAACGTCAGTCAGGCTTGCTGGAGGGCAGCTTCGGGGCGACGCGGACGTAGCCGATGTCCGGCAGCCGGCCCATGTCCCGCGGCGGAGACGGCATCGGCCTGATGCAGCGCCGGTAAGGCGGCCTCTTTGCCGAGACCATTTTGCCCGCGGCGCAGCGCAGCGCCCACAGGGCCGCGGGATCGGCCTTTTCGAAGCGGAGGGTGCCGGCGTCGCTCTCACTGCGCTTCCGCACCGTGCCGGCCAAGTCCACCATCCGGGCTGCCCCGGCGGCCACGGCATATTGCGGCCGGCCATGCACGTCGCCCAGCAGCGTCAGGTATTCCACATCCTGCTGGCCGCGGCGGAAGGCCTTCAGCCGGACCGACGGAACCACCCCGCCGGCGTGCGGGATGAACAGCCCAGTGGCGGCGCCTCGGCTCATGTTCTCCGGCCCGCCGATGGTCTGCCAGGGCAGCACGCCCACCGCCCCGCGCGACCAGGCCTTCAGGCACCACAGCGGGGGCTGGAGGTTGGCGTCGGCGGGGTCGTTGGCCGAGCCGTACTCGCAGAAGTAGGTCGGCCCCCACAGCACCTGCTCGTCATGCTTTTGCCGCACCTTCTGGGCGTCGGAGCCGCCGAAGTGCACCAGGTCCATCACGCCCCACATGAGGTTGCGGCCGAACTGGCTGTAGGAGATGTCGCAGCGGTACCACATCCTGGCCTTGCCCTTGACCGGGCCGACCGCCTGGTGCCAGAGGATGCCGTACCATCGCAGGGCCCAGAAGTCCTGGGTGCCGACCGGCTCGTCGAAGATCCACGGCGCGGCGCTGCCCCGCCAGCCGACCCTGGGCTGGGCCTTGTAGTACACCTTGTTGTTCAGATAGAGCTCGAAGACCGTGTCGTGCCAGCCCTTGTCGTTACAGTGGGCGGCGAAGGCGGCAAAGGCGGTCTTCAGCCCTTCCTTGTAAGCGGGCTTGAAGGCCTCGTCGGCCCAGTAATTCTTGCTGTAGTTCTCGAACACGTCTATGGGCCAGTTCTCGTTGAAGTGGGTGTAGAACACGTCCACGGGCTCGCCCTTCCGCGGCAGGTCGGCAAAGGCCGAGCCGTCCAGCAGCGGGCCGAACCACCCATCCCACTGGGCGAAGTCCAGCCCCTTGCCCGTCCACTTCGGTGCCAGGGCGGCGCTGCCGTTCCAACTGTAGTACAGGCGGTTCAGGCACAGCCGGTGCTCGTGGGCCAGGCGGTAGTACGCCAGCCCCGCTCCCGTCGGCGTGACGGTGCCGTAGGCGTTCATCTCCGGCACGAAGGACAGCCTGTTGGGCAGGGTGAAGTCCCAGACGGTCAGCTCCACCTTGACCTCCAGGCTCTCGCCGGCGGAGGTGATGGTCAGCGTGCCGGTCTGCCGGCCGGGCTTGGCCTCGTGCGGCACGTAGACCTCGCACAGCAGCGAGACGTTCCTGGCGCCGGCGGCCTCGGGATCGTCCTTGAACGGCACAGCGAACGCGCCTTTGAGCGGCACGACCACGTCCGGCACCGGCCCCAGCCGCGTCTGCACGTAATCGAAGCGCTGCACGCCGGCCTTCAGGGCGGCCTTCTCGTCGAAGGCCAGCTTCACCTGGACCTCTTGCGACTGCCCCTCCAGGTTCAGCTGGAAGCAGACGTGCTCGTTCCTCGCCGCCTGGAGCCGGATGAGCCTCTGCTGGGCCGACCAGATGTGGTTGCCGCCCTTGTAGCCGGCCGGCCTGTCCGGGACCATCCGGCCGGTCGCGGTGATCTTGTCCAGCAGGTCCACCACCGCCACCTTCAGCCCCCCGACCTCGGGCAGTTTCTCCGAAGGCGGGAACGGCTCGATGCCAGCCGGGGCGATCTTGAATACAGGCGGGTTGGCCGAAACCTCAATGGCCTTCGTGAAGGCCGGCCCCACGTTGGCGGCGCTGTCCACCGGGCAGATCGTCAGCTTGACCCGCTCGCCCGGCTGGAAGGGCAGGTCCTGGATGTGCATGCGGACCTGCTCGCCGGGCCGCCCGGCCATGGGGATCAGGTAGCGCGGCATTTCGGTCTGTTTGCCGCCGGCTTCGTAGCTGACGTGAAAGCCCAGGGTCTTTCCGCCGCCGGCGTCGGGCGGGGTGGCCCACGTGACCAGGGCCTGCCCGGCCGGGAAGCCGGCCGTCTCGACCGTGACGGCCTTGACCGGCTGGGGGGGCGTGTCGTCCGTACCGCTGGTCCAGACCTCCAGGTAGGGGGCGAACTGGCCGGACTCCCGGCTGTGGATGAAGCGGTTGGGGAAGTACTGGAAGTCGAACTTGTCATCCTTGTACGACCAGGTGTTGCCCACGTCGTCGTAGGCGGCGAAGCCGTGACTGAGTCCGGCCACCCGGGCGGCCACCACGTCCGCCGCCACCGCGGCGCTCTGCCAGCCATTCTTGTCCGGGGCGGCGGACTCGGCGAAGCGCCAGATGGTGTGGCCGAGGCCGTAGGCGGCGTCCATGAAGGTGCTGCCGGGATAGGTCCAGTCTCGCTTGCCGAGCTCGGCCTGGTTGAAGCAGGAGCTGCCCTGCTGGGGCTGGTAGCCGGTGGCGGTGCCCTCCACCCAGGGGCAGGCCAGCGTGGAGACCGTCACCCGCAGGATGGGGGCGTCCGGGCTGGCGGAATGGAAGTGCCACAGGGCGCCGGTGATGAGCTTGCCCTTCAGGGCGGCGGCGTCCACGTCGAAGATGCAATACTCCTGCTGGCCCTTGAGCTTGAGCTGGCCGGCCCCGCCGTTGCTGCCGACCCTTTCTTCGCCGACGGCCGACAGCCAGGTGTCGCGCGTGACCTCCAGCTTGACCGGCTCCCCCGCCGGCGGCCAGGTGGGCACGAGCGGCTCGGCGGGATCGCCGGCATGGGCGGCCGCGGCCGCCGCGCACACGCACCCCGCCAGAACCAGCAGCACTCCTGTCCGTGGGCGGACCGAGCAGAGAAAGTGGGTCATCATCGAGAACTCTCCTTCAGCAGGGCCATACGAAAAAGGCTGACGACAAAGCCAGCGCCGCCGGCCAATGCTCGTGAGGTTAAACCACCGCAAGACCTCTTTGTCACGGAGAAACCGGCAGGTCCGCGGACCCAGCTCTTACTCGCCGCGGCGGCAACGAACCAGGGCCTCGGGCAGCCCTTCGACGAAGGCCCGGATCTCCTCCCGCACGCGGCGGTAGTGAGCCAGGGCCTCGGCCTCGCTGGCGGCCGAGCGGGCCAGCGCGGGCGGGTCGTCGAAAGGCACGTGCAGGAGCTTCGTGTCGCCGGGGAAGGTCGGGCAGTGTTCGTGGGCGTGGCCGCAGATGGTGATGACGTAATCGAAGTACCGCCCCATCAGCTCATCCACGTGCTTGGACCGCTGGGCGGAGATTTCCACCCCGGCCTCGGCCATGACCTTCACCGCCCTGGGGTCGAGCCCCCGCGGCTCGATGCCGGCGGAGTGAGGCTCGAGGCGATCACCGGACAGATGCCGCGCCCAGCCTTCGGCCATCTGGCTGCGGCAGGAATTGCCCGTGCAGAGGAAGAGGATTCTCAGTTTCTGCGACGAGGCCAAAGCTGCCGTGCCTCCTCAAGCAGGGTCGTCAGGCGCGCGGGCTGGCGTGCCCCGGCCCGGCCGGGCAAGCCGGAAGACCACGTCCCGCCCTGCCGCCAATGCGTTGTTCGTCGCGACGACCTGTATCATGCTGCAGCGAAGCGTGAGCCTCCTGAGGGTGCCCCGTCGATCCGCCCTCGGTTGGACGAAGGCCGCTACCTCAGCAGGCCCTTGATCTCTTCCGCGTCGGCCACCTTGCCCTGGAGCTTGACCACGCCGTCCACAGCCAGCGCCGGCGTCATCATCACGCCGAACTTCCCGATGCGCTTGAGGTCCGTGATCTTCTCCAGCTCGTACTCGATGCCCAGCCCCTTGGCGGCGGCTTCGGCGTTGGCGGCCAGGGCCTTGCACCTCGGGCATCCCGGGCCGAGAATCTGCAGCTTTTTCATGGTCACCTTCCTTTCTGCGACCGTATTCGCCGGACCGTTCAGGCCTCTCGCTCACACAGGATTGCTCGCCTTCATCCCGGCAGGACGAAGTTTCCCACGACCCAACCGGTCACTGTGCCAAGGACGATTACTGTCACCACGTAGACCAAGGCCTTGCGCCAGCCGAAGACCCTTGCCACGGCCAGCCAGTTCGGCAGCGATATGCCGGGCCCGGTCAACAGCAGGGCCAGGGCCGGGCCCTTTCCCATGCCCAGGCCCATCAACTTGTCCACGAAGGGAGCCTCGGTCATGGTGGCGAAGTAGCTGACGGCCCCGATCATGGTGGCCAGGAACGAAGCCAGCAGCCCCGACCCGCTGAGCCACTTCTGCACCCAGGGCTGGGGGATGAGTCTTGCGATGACCCCCACGACGAACACCCCTGCCAGCAGCAGGGGCATGATGACGCGGACAAACCACCAGGTCTCCCGCAGCCAGCGTCGAAGCTCCTGGGGAGTCTTTTTCCAGTAGGCGAACAGGCCGACGGCGGCCAGCCCCACCAGGGTGACCATCAGCTTGTACACGAAGGCGCCGCGGCGAATCAGGTAGTTGGGCGCCAGCAGCGTGGCCACCAGCAGCAGGATGAGAATGAGGCTGCCTCGACTGACCAGCGTCCCGCTCGGCTTCGCCGCGGCTGTGGCTTGTCGCCTGGCTTCGGAGCCGGAGAAGACCACGCTCATTACCGTGCCGACGA
>LJUF01000149.1 GCA_001303665.1 Phycisphaerae bacterium SM23_33
TGGCCTTGGCCATATGGCTGCTCCTTATCTGTATCTGTCAATGCGGGCGGTTCACTGGAAACGGTGCCGCCCTTGGCGTTCAGAAGCCTGGGTGCCGAAGGACGGCATCCAGACGAACCATCATGCGGTGAATCTGCACCAGCAGCTCTTCCAGCCGCAGCGGCTTGGCCACGACGCTGAAGGCGGCCAGCCGCAGGGCCTCCTCCAGCCATCGCCGGTCGGACCGGGCCGTGAGCAACACCACCAGCAGGGCCTGGTTGAGCTGGCGGATCGCCCGCAACAGCTTGAGCGTGTCCACGGCTATGGCGTCTTCGTCAAGGACGATGGCGTCGGGCACGCCCTCGCGGACGAGCTCGAGGACCTCACCGTCCGACTGGACGCGGTAGGTTTCCAGCCATCGCGGCCCGACGATCTGGCTCAAAGCATCAACGTAGTCGATGGCCTCGCCGCTGACGGCCAAGCCGAACGGGCCGGTCCAGCCTCCATATGACTTCCAGGCCACCACTTTGCACACCGCAGGATAGCTGCAATGCGACTTCTCCAGGGCAATGCCTGCAACAAGGGTGCCAGGACAGCTAATCCCTTTTCGAAAAAGAAATTATCGGAGAAGGCGCCGCGGGTCGGACTGTCAGATGCGTCTAACAGGCCCGCCGCCGCGGGCGGAATCCTGCTTAAGTGGCAGTGTCGGCAACTTCCCCGTGCGGCCGCCCGGCCAAAGGCACCTCCGGCCCGAAAAGGATGCGGCGCCCCCCACGTGAGGGCCCAAGCGGATCGACCGGCCGCTGCGTCGGGTGCGCCCGCGGCGGCGCCCGCCATTCGGTAGGCCGCGCGGGCGGCGCGTGGGCGAGGGCCGCACCCGCCGTCGGGACCGGCGAGGATGCCTTTTTCCTCGTCCCGGCCGGCCGGGGAAAAGAGCACGCGCCGCCGCCAAAAAGCCGCATAAAATAGCTTGACGTTGCAAACGGCGCAACTTATGTTACCGCGACTTGAATGGCGGCTGGGATGGTGTGTGCCTGCTCGGCGGCGACGGTAACTCGGAAATCCCAGGTCCCTTTGGCCAAAAGACATTTGCCCGTCCGGATGCCTGAATCCGGACCCTAGTGGAGGTGTGTATTGGCGGCGAGCGTAATACGCGAACTGATCGATGCGGGGATTCACTTCGGCCACCGCGCGAGTCGGTGGAACCCGAAGATGCAGCCATATATCCTCACGAAGCGAAATTCCATCCACATCATCGATCCAAAAGAGACCCTCAAGGGCCTGCTGGCGGCAAAGAAGTTCTTCACGAAGCTGGCCGGCGCGGGCAAGGACGTCCTGTTCGTGGGCACGAAGCGTCAGGCCCGGCGCGCGATCGAAGAGCAGGCCCGAGGCGTCGAGATGCACTGGGTGACCGACCGCTGGCTGGGCGGGACACTCACAAACTTCAAAACGATCCGTTCCCGACTGGCGAGGCTGGAGAAGCTGGAACAGCTGGAAGCGGACGGCCTGCTGGCGCAGCAGTCGAAGAAAGAAGAATCGCGTCTGCGGCGAGAGATGCGGAAGATCAAGCGAAACCTGGAAGGCATCCGGCACATGGAACGGCTGCCGGGTGCGCTGTTCGCCGTGGATGCTCATCGCGAGGTCATCGCCTTGCGGGAGGCCCGCAAGCTGGGCATCCCCACGGTGGCGCTGATTGACACCGACAGCGATCCGGACCTGGTGGACATCCCCGTCCCCGGGAACGACGACGCCATGCGGGCCATCCAGTTGATCATCCAGGAGGTCTGCCAGGCCGTCGCCCTGGGCAAGACCCGGCGGACGGACAAGGCCGAAGAGGCGGCCGAGGTGCCGGCGCGCCGGCGCACGCGTCGGACCGTAATGGCCAGGGCTGACGGAACCGACGCAAGGACGCCGGGCACGGAAGGCCGCGGCTTGGGGGAAGCCCCCGCCCCGCCGGCCGCCCCCGCGGCGCCGGACGCCCCGCCGCCGGAGGGTCCGTCGGCTGGCCATGAACCACAGGCCGAAGCCCCCGTTGACAGTGATTCAGGCGGCGACTCCCCGGAAAGGGAAAAGCCGTCTTCTCAGGCATAATCCGCCGACATCAAGCCCGGCCGCCCTCTCAGGCGGCCGAATAGCAGCGAGAGGAACCATGGCTGAGATAACTGCGGCGAAGGTAAAGGCCCTGCGGGAGCGAACCGGGCAGGGCATGATGGAATGCAAGAAGGCGCTCGTCGAGACGGAGGGCGACATGGATGCGGCCGTGGAGCTGCTGCGCAAGAGGGGCTTGGCGGCGGCCGAGAAAAAGGCCGGCCGCGAGGCCAAGGAAGGACTTGTGGCCGTGTGCCGGAGCGACGGCGGCGCGGCCATGGTCGAGGTGGTCTGCGAAACGGACTTCTGCGCCCGGAACGAGGAATTCCAGAAGATGGTCGAGGTGGTAGCCTCCTTGGCGGCCGCCGCCCCTGAGGGGCCGGTCGAAGCCACCAAAGAGATAAGCCAGGTGGTGCAGGCCTGCTTCAACAAGATCGGCGAAAACATGCGCTACAGCCGGGGCGTGAAGATCTCGGCCCCGACCGTCGGCCACTACCTCCACCACAACCGCAAAGTCGGTGTCGTGGTGGGCCTGGAGGGCGAGATCGCCCCGGAGACGCTGAACGAGCTCTGCATGCACATCGCCTTCGCCGACCCCATGGCCATCACCCTGGATGAGATCCCTGCCGAGGTCGTGGAGCGCGAAAGACGCATCGCCGCGGAACAGGCGGCGGAGGCCGGCAAGCCGCCGCAAGTCGTCGAAAAGATCGTCCAGGGCAAGGTGAGAAAGTTCCTGACGACCCAGGCACTGCTGGAGCAGGCGTTCGTCAAGGACGAAAAGAAGAAGGTCAAGGAGATACTCGGCCAGGCTAAGGTGAAGACCTTCGCCCGATTTGCCATCGGGCAGTAACGGAGAAAGCCCGTGTGCCCGGCCGCGCCCTACCGCCGCGTGCTGCTGAAGATCTCCGGCGAGGCGTTCTGCGCACCGGGGGAGTTCGGGATCGATGCCAATGCGCTTCAGGCCGTCGCTGCCGAGCTGGCGCCGCTGCGCGAAATGCAGGTGCAGGTGGGGCTGGTGGTCGGGGGCGGCAACTTCCTACGCGGCAAGACGCTTTCGCAGACGCCGTTCATGCCGCGCGCGACCGCCGACGCCATCGGCATGCTGGCCACGGTCATGAACGCCCTGGCCCTGCAGGAGGCGCTGGAGCACGCCGCCGCGCCGGCCCGCGTGCTTTCGGCCGTGACCACGGCCGGCTTCTGTGAGCAGTACGACCGGCGCCGGGCCATCCGACACCTGGAGGCCGGCCGGCTCGTGATTCTTGCCGGCGGGACCGGCAGCCCGTTCTTTACGACCGACACCTGCGCGGCCTTGCGAGCCAGCGAACTGGGCGCCGATGCCCTGCTCAAGGCCACCAAGGTTGACGGCGTGTTCGAGGCCGATCCGGTCACCAACCCGAAGGCCAAGAAATTCGAGCGCCTGACCTACGGGGAGGTGCTGGCCCGACAGCTGGGCGTCATGGACCTGGCGGCCGTGTCTCTGTGCATGGAGTCGCACATCCCCGTGATCGTCTTCCGCTTGGCCAAGAGCGGCAACGTGGCCGCAGCCGTGCGGGGCGAGCCCGTCGGCACCATCATCTCAGTCAGCTAAGCGGAGGACTCGGCCATGCCGATGGACGACATTCTCCTAGAATGCGAAGAAAAGATGGAAAAGGCCGTCGACTTCTTTCACAAGGAGCTTCGCGGCATCCGCACCGGGCGGGCGTCGGCCGGGCTGGTCGAGCACATACGGGTCGACTACTACGGCTCGCCCACGGAGCTGAGGCAACTGGCCTCCATCGCCGTCCCCGAACCGGACATGATTGTCATCAAGCCCTTCGACCCGGGCAGCGCAAAGGACATCGAGCGGGCCATTCAGGCCTCCGACCTGGGCATCACGCCCATCACCGACGGTAGAATCATTCGCCTGCCCATCCCGTCGCTGTCGGTGGAACGCCGGACACGCTTGGCCGCACAATTGAAGAAGATGGCGGAGGAGGCCCGGGTTACCATCCGAAACATCCGCCGCGACGCCAACAAAGACGTCGATAAGGAAGAAAAGGAGGGCGCTCTGACCGAAGACGACGCGAGGAAGTGCAAGGAAGAGATCCAGAGCCTCACCGATGCGTGCGCCAAGAAGATCGACCAGCTGCTGGAGGAGAAGAACAAGGAAGTGATGGAGGCGTAGCACAACAGCCGGCCAGCGCCTTGTCCGGCCGCGACGTTGCCGGATAAAATGCCATTATCGGCAACGCCAGCCGGCAGTGGGCGAACGGGGGGGGTCGGCGGTCACGGCAAAATCGCGGGGGAGTAGCTCAGTTGGTAGAGCAACGGCCTTTTAAGCCGTAGGTCCTGGGTTCGAGTCCCAGCTCCCTCAATGGCGCAGGGGTCTATGGGCGGGCGACATCAGCAACCTGGCCCGTTGTGACCCGGTTCCTTCCGGTCTGCTCTTACGTGGTGCCTTTTCGGACTCACACATTCGCTCTCGGCGCAAAATATTGCCCCCGACCCCGCTGGGGCCGGGGGAAGTTGGTAAGAGGGAATGGAGGGGCCGCCCTATTCAGCCGGCTGTTGGGCCAGCAGCTTCCTGCGACCTTTGACGCTGGTGTAGATGCTGATGCCAACCAGGGCCAGCGCGCCCAGGGCCTCTGCGGCGGCAGTGGCTTGATTCTGGGCCTGCGTGGCCTCCAGGCCGAGCTTCATGGCGAAGAACCACGCCAGGCCGCGGGCGATGATGGGGATCAGCCAACGGATGAGTTGCTTCTTGTCCACGAGCCAACTCCTTACCAGTAGTTTCCAGACGGCGATGGAACTAAAGGCCCACCGTCGCCAAGGCGACCGTCAGCAGCACCTGGAGGAGGGCGAATAGAGCCTTCTTCTGCAGCGCCACCCGTTCGGCGTTGGCCTGATTCGCCGCCTGCCAGCAGTCGTTCAGCCTGGTCCATTCGGCCAGCAGGTCGGGGTTGTCCAGCTTGGCCAGGAGGGCCTGGTACGCCTGGTCCTCTTTCCCATTCAGGAGCAGGTGAATCCAGGCCCACAGCTCCTCGGCGGTCATTGCCAGGAGGGCTGGGCCATATTCGGCGGCGACCGGGCGCCACTTCTCCGGCACCTTTTCCAGCAGTTCATCGAGGGTCATGGCTTTTCTCCCGTCCGCGCCGGAAGGGCTGTGGCTGGAAGCTCAATCGCTGGCCTTCCCGTCGCGGGCGTCCTTGAACTTCTGCCAGACGTCGGCCTGGGCCTTCAAGGCGTCGACCATTTCGGGGGAAGTCAAGTTGCCGGCCTCGGCCCGACGGGCGGTTTCGGCCGACAGCGCCGCCGTCTTGTCCAGCAGTTGGCTGTACTCGGCGTTCATAATGACGCCAGAGCAGCCGGCCAGCAGCACGATCAGAACAGCCAGAACACAGAGCGCTCGTTTCATGGCTTCTCCTTTCACTATCTGATGGCGGCGTAGATCGTCCCGGCGATGGTGCCGGCCAGCGCCAGGAGCGTGCCCAGAATGGCGAAGAGCTTCCAATAGCCCTTGTGCCGGTTGACGACGGCCGCGATGGACTCGTTCGGATCGTCGGTCAACGTTCTCCGCAGATGCTTCACGTCCGCCTTGATTTCCGTCACGTCCTGCTGCAGCGCCTGAAACCTTTCCAGACACTGGGGCAGGACCGAAGGCCCCTTCGGGCCGCAGGCCCGCTTGGGGATGCGGAGATGATCTGTCATTGGGCTTTCCCCGTTTGCGTCAACACGACGAGCCGCCGGGGTCACGGAGCCGAGCGTCTGTACCCCTTCCGCTTGGCCGTTCTCAGCAGCTCGAAGAACTTTCCCTTCCCGTGCTTCTGGATGAATTCGTAACGCCGCGTGGGGTTGCGATCCAGGAAGCCGATCAGATCCACCGCGTCGGCCGCGTCCACGGCGGCCGCGCCGTCAATGGCGGCCCGGTGCTTGCGGCCCTCGGCCACGGCCTTGTTGTTGCGGCGAAAGACCGGATCGGTCTTGGACAGCTTCAGGAAGGTCTCGGTGGGGTTGGGCTCGATGCGCACCAGGCCGTCTTCGCCCACGCTGCACTGGAACCGGTGCGCCTGGAGCATGGCCAGGTCGGGCTCGATGCCGACGTCCTCCGCCGCGGTTCGGACCGCCTCTTTCAAGGCCTTGTCAGCCAACTCCTGCCGCAGGCGGTGGTTTGCCTTCTCCTGCTCCTGGAGGCGCTGCTCGCGCTGGTGCCGATCCTGGTCGGCGGCCTGAAGCGCTTCCAGCTGCTGTCGCAGCCTCTCGTTCTCGGCCTGCAATTCCTCCAGGCGCTGGGCCTCAAAAGGAATCTGTTGTTCGCTGACGGTCTGCTCGGACATTGGAATTCCTTTCGCGAAAAGGGGCGCCGCGGGCAGGCGGACGAGTCGGCGAAAGCGGGAAACTGCCCTTTCCCGATGCGAACGCGGCCCCGGCGCGCCGGGGCTGCCGGCGGATGGCGGGCCCCCTTTGCCCGCCGGGGGCACAGCGGCCGCCTACGTGATCTCTTGGTTGTTGTTGCGGTCGTACATCTTGAAGCCGATGGCCGTGACACGCAGGTTCATTCCGTCCAGCGGCGGGTCGAAGTTTTCCGTCCTCAGCCTGAGTTTTCCGCCGCCGGCGGCCAGGTCGTCGATATAGAAGGTGACAGTCTCCCCGCCGACCGGGTCGGTGTAGGTGTCTATGACGATCTCGTTGTCGCCCCAGGGATCGGCCCCGGTCATGAACACGCCGACGGACGAAGTATGATTATCCCATTGCTGGAGCGAGTCCGCGGCCGCTTCGCTCTCGGCGTTGGTCCGCTGCATGCTGTACCAGATCGTCCGGCCGCGCCAGTTGGCGTCGTGAACCGTTACCGTGCTGTTCCCGGTGATGTGGTATTGCTTGTCGGCGACCAGCTGGATGCCGAGGACGTCGGCGCCGGTGATCTTCCAGCGCACGTTGACCAGGACGCCCTTGTCGCCGCCGTAGGGCAGGTAGGCCAACACGTCGTTCTGGGAAATGTCGGGCTCCAGGCCGTCGCCGTCGGGCGTGCCGCCGGTCGGGGATATGATGTAGGCCGTCACGTTCCCGGCGTTGGCGATGTCCGTGCCGTCGGCCTGGCACGGATCCAGCGTCACGGCATTGCCGCCGGTCCAGTCGGCCGTGGCCTTGCCCCAGCACAGCCCGCGGCCGGCCGCGTCAATGAGCAGTTCCAGGCTGCCGCCCTTGGCCCGCTGTTCCCAGAACAACACGCGGAGCCCGTCGACGCCCAAAGTGCAGTTGCCGTAGTCCCTGGCGGCGGCCTCCACGTAGCCGACGGGCTTCTTGGCGTCCTCCCAGGCCGGCGGGCTGGCGTTCGGATTCCACCACTGCTCGGTGATCTTGTACTGGCCGTCGCCATCGTTGGAGACAATCCTGGCCACGCCAAAGCGGAGGACGTTCGCCCCCGAGACGGGCTGCTCGGTATAAGGCGCCCACCGGGTCGTGGCGTCGGCGGCGGCCTGTTCCCGGCGAAGCGCCACCAGTTGTCGTATGATGTGATTCATGGTCGTGGCGGGCGGCCCAGGGCCTCGCCTGCGGCCGTCGGTCCCGGACCGATCTGCCCGGCCGGGCCGCTGACGCCCCGGGGCGTCATCTCGGCAGGGTGTCCAGCATCAGTTCCGTCTTGCTTACGCCTTCGGCGAAGTGGTAGGCGATTCCGACGATGATGGGGTATTGCTCCCGCCGGCCGCCGTCCACGCTGAAGTCGACCACGCGTCCGGTGGTGGCGGGCACGGCCATCCCCGGCCGGGAGCACTTGTGCAGGCCGCGAAGCACCACGGATCCGTGGCCCAGTCCCTGCTCGGAGGCGCGGCGAATGGTTTCCGCGTACGTCATGGCTTCGGCCGAGTCGTCCACGGCGTCGTGGCGGTCCTGGCCCAGGCCCAGGTCCGTGCCGGCGGGAACCTCGCGCCACTTGAAACGGTTCGGAGCGTACACGACCTTTCTCGCCGAGAAGGGCCAGGGCGTCTCTATTCGCCGGGCGGCCGTGCACGTCACCGCGTCGTCGCATTCGACCGAGCCGATCATCCGAATCCGGATTCTCACGCCCTCCTGCCGGAGCGTGTTGTGCAGCAGCGTCAGGTAGGTGTGATGGCCATACTTCTCATGCAGGGTCTTGCCGTCGGCGGCCTTGGCCAGGCAGCCGTGGTAAGGCCGCCAGGTTTCATTGTCCTTGCCGCCGGCCAGGACGTTCCGGGTGATGGTGAATCCGGCGCGGTCCGGCAGGACGGCCGCCTCCGGCAGGTCCAGCCAGGCATATTCCAGGTCCTCGTTGTCGATGCCGATCTGGATCCTGACCGGAAAGTTCAGGACCTCGCCGGCGGGCTCGTCGCGGAGCAGCGTCGGCCCCAGCGGGCGCACCCGGCGGACAAAATTCACCCCGTCCCCGACGCCGAAGTCTTTCAGGTCCGGGGCCGCGTACCCCAGCGCATGGAACGCCCCGTCCTCGTTCCAGACGAAGCTGCGGAAGACGTGCTTGTACAGCTGATTCTCCGCCCCGCGCTTGTTGTAGCGCTGGTCGAAGACGTCGGCGGTGTAGTCGCCCGTCGTCTGCCACAGCGTGGGGTCCACCACGTCGTCGACGGCCCAGTTGGCCAGCGAGTGCTGGGTGGCATCCCACAGCGGCACCAGGTCGCGCTGGTAATCGCCCATGGTGTGGTAATTGAACTGGAGAATCACCTGCCGCCGGCGGCGGTCCCCCACCACCACGACCTCGTTGGCGACGTGGTGCAGGTCGCGGACGTAATCCACCCGCTGGACCAGCACCGCCTGCCCGGCGGCGGAGGCGACGGACACGCCGGGGCGATCCGCCCGGGCCATCGGCAGCTTTGCTACGACGCCTCTCCGCCTGCGGAGTGAAAAGACGTGCAGCCTGTGCCGGCGCTTCGGGGACGTTTCCGCGCCGGTCTTGCTGCGCTCGGCCCACGGCTCCAGGGCAAAACCGAACCCCAACGGCAGCAGGACCGCCCTGAGGGCCTCCAGCAGGTCCATCCCCTGCACGCTGATCTCGCCCATGACGGCCTCGCCCAGCAGGCTCTCGATGCCTTCCCAGTCTGTGCCGGGAGAGATGACCTCGCAGTCATCCACCCATTCCACCAGCGACCGCACCGCCGTGTAGGCCGTCCAGTGGACCGCCTCCACCAGGGGCGAGCCCGACGAATCCAGCACCTTTCGCCCGACGGCCTCAAACACCTTGCACCGGCTCTCATCCGAGCCGCCGGCGCCCGTGTCGTACAGCGTGGCCAGGCGGAAGTCGTGGTTCGAGGCATTCGCCCTGCCGCCCGGATTGAACACCGCCGGCAGCCCGCTCTGGCAAACGTAGCTGCGCCTGGCAGTGGCCTGCGACGCGCCGCCGGCCATCTCCTCGTCGTCCCGGGCCCCCGTCTTGTTCCACTGCCCGCAGATCGCCTTCCCCCGCAGGCGGAGCTCCGGGCCGTAGGCGACGACCTCGAACCCCTCGAAGTCCCTGTGGCTCTGTATGAGCAGATGCTGCTGGCCGACAATGCCCCGGAACCATTCCTGGCGATCGGCTTCGAACGGCCCGTCGCCCTGCCCGCTGGTGAACAGAACCACCTCGTCCCCCGTGTGAAGTCCGTCCGCCGCGTTCTCGGCCGGCACGTGCTCGGCGGCCTCGGTGTTCCGGCCCAGCTCATACTTCAGCGAAGCGGTCGACAGCCTGCCGTTGCAGCCCCAGTGCATGGACTCGGGCGAGACACGCCAGTCATCGACAGGGGCGGAGAACCCCGGCCGGCCGCCGCCACAGGTCAGGCAGCGACGAATCTCAACCTGCATCCGGGGCGGGCGGAACCTCGCCCCGCGGTCGGCCGACTTGTAGGCGATATAGGCTGCCATCAGAAACTCGCGCTGGCGTAAAGCTGGGGAGCCGCCGGGGCGGAGGCGTCGGCGACGCAAGGGCCGACGATCTCGGACAAATGGGATTCCACGCCGCTGCTGGAGCGGGCGGTCACGGCCAGGTAATACGTCTGCCCGCCGGTCAGGCTGAGCGTCTTGGCATAGAGGGTGTCGCCGGTGTAGGTCTCTGTGGCCTGCGGCGAGCCGGGTGTAATGTCCGGCGAATGAGCGTAGTAGATGCCGAAGTCCGCCGGGGGGCTTTCGCCGTAGGGCGTGGTGTACCCCCAGCGCACTTCGATCTTCCCCGCGTCCTTGACCGCGGCCGCCAGGCCGTGGGGCATCGCCGGGCGGTCGCCCAGCCAGTCGCCGGCCCCGTCCGCCTCAAATTCGATGTTGCACGACAGATCGGGCGTGACCAGTTCGCTCGCCCCCCGGACCGGCCGGAGGACGTAGGTGTAGCGGGTCGAGGCGGCATGGCCCAAAGCAGTCAGCGTCGGGTTCAAGTTGTCCTTGCGGAGATAGGCGACAGGTGAGTCAAAGTCCACGTTCTCGATGCCCCCGGCGCCGCGGTAGAGATTGTAGCCGTCATCCTGGAAGGCCACCGTCATCAGCGGGTTGCCCACCGCCACGGCCACATAGTCCAGGTGCTCGACGGCCACGGCGAAGGCCTCGGCCAGCGTGCCGCCGACCCGCAGCATCTCGAAGAAGCTCTTGGCGTCGAAGCCGTCCACGGCCACGCACTCACCCAGGCCGGCGGCGTAGCCGGTCGTCAGCAAGGCCGACCTCACCGTGTACAGCGGGTCAGCGGTGCGGAGGGCATAGCCCGACTCGGTGGAATCATCCACGAAGACGGCCCGGCTGCCGGCCGTGCCGAAGCTCGGAGTGCCTGTATTGCCCCAAATGAAGGCATCATTGGCGTAGGTTCCCAGGGCCGCCGTGAGGATCCGCAGGTGCTGGCCGCCAAGCGACGCGAGGTAATCGGCCTCATCGCAGTACAGCGTATCCGTGTCGGGCAACTCGGCCAGGGCGGCAACGGTGAGGGCCCGGTCGATCAGCGTCTTGGCGTCGGCCACGGTGTCCAGGTCAATGCGGCAGGCGAGGTACTTGCCGCCCAGGGCCGTCTGGGTCAGCCGGCTGACAGTCGAAGGGGCGTACAGCGGGTTCGCCGTCTGGGATGAAAAGGCCGTGCCGTAATTCATCAGCCGCGCGGTGGCCGAGTGCCGCACCCCGCCGGAAACGAAGTAGCCCGGCACGCCGAAGCCGACCAGGAAGCAGGAGCAGTTGTCCGCGACAGTGGGATTCAGGGCAAAATAATCGTCGATGCCATCCTCGACCTGGGTTTGGAACGTGGCGTAGTCGGCCAGCGATTCATCGGCCGCGGCGGCAGCCAACGGGATCAGGTTGGCTCGGGGGATCCCGAGCTGGCTGACGCAGTAGTCGGCGAACTGCTCGCTGATCGAACTCACCTGCCGGAACAGCACGCAGGTCCGTTCGGCGCAGGGGTACTCATCAGGCGGCGTGGGCACGTAGGGCTCGGGATAGGACGTGGCGACCTTGACCTCATCGGCGTGGAAGGTCATGGACACGCCGGCGTTGGCCCAGGTGTTGCCCAGCCTGATGTAAGTCGGCCTGTTGCTGGTGGCCTCGCCGGCCTTGCTGGCCGTGCCCCGCAGCACCCCGTCGAGGTAGAGGCCGGCCTGGGCCCCGCTGCCGTCCCACTCGCCGACCGCGGCGACGTAGTACCACCGGTTGTAGGCCAGCGGGAGGGTGTCGGTGTATGCGGCCTCATTGGCGCCCTGATAGGTGAGGATCTGCAATCTGAAGCTGCTGCCGCTGGCCTGGAGCCGAACCGCCATGCTCTTGTCCGTTCCCCGGCAGTCCAGCAGGTAGAGCGCGTTGCCGCTGGACCAGGTGGGCTCCGAAGGCAGGCGAAACCACAGGCCCACGGCCAGGGCGACCTGGGCGGAGGCCAGGTTCTTCTGGACGTAAACCTTCGCGGCCGAAACGACATCGACCAGCAGACCGTAGCTGCCGCGTTCGGGGAAGGACGCCCCGCCGGACCGGGCAATCGTGGAGCTGCCCTCTTCCCACACGGAATCCCATTCCGCGAAGTCCGGCACCTCATTGTCTATGTAGTGCAGAATCGCCATGGATCAGTCAGATTTGGAATACAGCCTCCAGCGGGCCCAGGAGGTATTCGGTGCCAGCTCGGAGGCGGCCCTCATCATGGGTGGGATCGGCGCCGTTGAGCTGCACCCGGACCGGCTGGGCCAGCCCGCTGAGGACGAAATGGCGGTGTTCGCGGCCTGGGGCTTTCTCGGCGCGCGTCAGTTCGGCCACAACGGCCGGGGGCCGGCCGTCCGTCAAGTACGCCGGGTCGATGCGATCAGCGCGAATGGACAGGGAGAAGGTCATGGCTCTGGTTGCCGGCTACGCGGCCCAGGTGACCTCGCCGCTGGAATACACCCGGCCGTCCATCTCAGCCATGATGTACCGCGAGGCCGCGCCGCTGATGGTGATGCCGATTTCCACGGTGCCGTCGGCGTCCGATTCGATGGCGTAATCGGCGTTGGCGACCACCTGCTCAATCTGCGTGCCGGTTTCCACGGCCACGGTGTTGCCCGCGGCGCTGGGGGCCCCGTAGTCACTGGTGGCGATCCACACCCGCACCAGCACGCGCTGGCTGAGGTCGTTGTTGCCGGCATCCCGGGCCTGCAAGGTGATGGTCCGCTTGTCCGCCGACTCTCCCCCGGCCGTGATGTTCAGGTTCGGCATCAGGTCCTGGCGGGCGGCGGGCCCGATCCCGTCGAGGATCCCGAACAGGGCCTGGGGACGGCAGTCAGCGATGTTGGTGTAATTGTAGTTTCCAGAGGAGGTTACGATTGTCGCCAGAGGGATGTGCGGCGTCGCGGAGGGGTCGGGAAAGCCCGAGGTATTGACCGTCAGCGTGGCCTCGGCGGTCAGGTAGATGTAGTTGGTCTGGTTGTTGGTGAGGCTTTGGGCGGCGGCGCCGGGGTAGTCACGGACGGTGTCGCCGTCCATGAACCTGCCGGCACGAACGCCGAAGCTGAGGTCGCCGTCCTTGTACACGCGCAGAGAGTTCCCCGCGGCCTTGGCCATGGTCAGCAGCCGGTGAACCAGGCGGTACACCGTGGTGTAGTAAGTGGACTCGCCTATCGCCGGATAGCTCAGATCCGTGTCGCTGTCGGTGGTGCCGCTCAGCGCGTCGGCCTGCGATTGGGTAAGGTCTGTTTCCGCCATCAGAGGTCCTCACTCGCCGTGAAGCTCATTTGGAGCGCGTCCGTTGCAGGGTTGTACGACTGTATCGTCAGGCCCAGGGCGGGCCGGGCGTACGTGTCCAGCTCGATCGCCCCGCCCGCGGCGGCGGACTCGTTGCCGGCCGCATCGACCACCATGGCCTTGTAGGGGTAGGTCCCGGGCGGAAGCGTTTCGGTGACCCATTCCAGCATTTCACAGTCGAAGCCGAATTCGCCGTAGCCGAAGTTGTAACCGAAGCCCTTGCCGTCGTAGCCGTCCCAGCCGAAGCCGCCGTGGCCGAAGTGAAAGCCAAAACCGCCGCAGCGCCGCCCCCCGGGGTAGAAATCCTGCTCCCAGATCCTGATATCGGCGCTGGCCTGGCCGGCGTCGCCGCGATACAGCTTCCACTTGTCCGTGGGCAGGTAGGGCACGATCTTCTGCGGCGTCCGCAGCCGGATCCGGTTTCCATACGTGTGCCCAAAGGCCTCCTGAAAGTAATCGGTGCCGCCTTCGCCCTCGTCCACCGCCAGCAGTCGGATGCCATCCGTCGCGCCCACGCCGGCCAGGCGGAACTCGACCGCCTCCTCCACCGCATGCTGATAGTCGACCAGCTCACCGGCCAGGTAGCACTGCACGACCTTGTCCGGATGCGTATTCCTGGCGCGGACGAACAGGCCGCCGTCGTACTCGCTGACGCGGATGTCGGTAATGCCGGAGGTGGTGAATGCCATGGGCTGGCGCTCAGGGAGTAAGCTGGAGGACGCTTGCGGTCACGAACAGGGTCGCCGTGTATGGCGGCCCGGCGGGGCAGACGTGGACCTCACCGCCGGGCTCGTAGGAAATCAACATGCAGTTGGCGTAACTGTGCCCGTCCGTGCCGACGTAGGTGGCGACGGTTTGGCCGTCCACCAGGGCCTGCTTCGTCCGCAGTGCGGTCTTGAGGTTCTGGTGAGCCAGCGCCGGGCTGTCTGCGGACGCCCGGAGCACGCCGCGAAGGGCGATCCGGCGGGCCCCCCTGCCGTGGTTCTGGACGAACTGACCATCCAGCCGGGGCATGGTTTCGGCGTAGTAGCGCGGGCTGACCCCGCCGGGCGCATCCCGGCCGGCCTGGGTAAGCAAAGCGGTTCCGTTGAACGTGGGAATAGGCATCGGAGCCCTCTGGCGGCTACGTGCAGGCCATGCCGTCGGCCCATTCGGACGGCGCTTCCGCGCTTCGTTGAACCGGAACGGCGTAGTAATGGGTGATGTTACTGATGACGGTGGGCCCGCCGCGGCGTTGGTCGGCGGCGGACGCAGCGTCTGGTGCGGGCGACGATGCGCCCAGGTCAACGGGGGCCTCGGCACTTTCGCCTGGGGCACCACGGGCGAAGTCCATTCCCGCTTGCCAAGCCGGGACGGACTCATCGGCCCCCGCCCCGGCCGTATCTGCCCCCACGGCTCCACCGGCGACGCTCTGGCCGGACCCCGCTGCATGCCGGCCGGCGGACTGGCCGTCCGGCCGGGTCGCCCTGTCGTAGGCCTGAACCATCGCCCCCGCCGTCCTCAGGAGCATGTTGAGGAACGGATAAGACGGGCGGCCGGCGGCCGGTTCGCCCGCCGCAGGGCGCAGCGCTGTCACCACAGCGGCATCAACGGCGGTCTTTCCCGCCGCGGCCCGCTCGGGGCTGGGGGACGTGCCGCCGCGCAGGGCGGTCCGCAAGGCCTGGGCGGTCTCAAGATCCAGCTCTATCTTCAGCTTTCGAGGCATCGGTCACCTTCCCAGCAGCCGGCGCAGGAGCCCGCCTTTGCGGTCCCTCGCCTGCTCCACGGGCACGGCCCGCGGGGGCCTCTCCGTCGGCAGGCCGTAACAGTAGCGAACGATCTGTTCAAACCACTGCGGGGCGGACTCACCGCACACGGCCAGCAGATCGGCCAACTGCTCGTCGCTGAGGTCGTACTGCGCACGCAGGGCCGTGGCGGCGACGGCAAAGGCCAACTCCAGCGCCCGGGCGCCGCGCCGCAGGTCAATCTCGAGGGTGGCCCCGATCGGCTGCCCGCAGGCGGGGCACAGCCGGTCGCGGCGGAGGGCGGCAATGGCCTGTCGGAGCTCATTCGCCTCCGGCCACTCCGCCCCGCCGCAGGCCGCCAGGCGCACGCCGTCGGGACCGAACCGGGGTACGATCCGGGCATCGCGCGGCGGGAGGG
>LJUF01000150.1 GCA_001303665.1 Phycisphaerae bacterium SM23_33
GCCGCACTCGTCGTACAGGTACCGCAGCACGCCGGCGTTGGTCCGCAGGACGCCCTTGTCGGGGTCGTAGTACGGCCGGTCGAGGTCCTCCGAGAGCATGACGTTGGCGGAGTTATAGATGTCCTGGCACAGGTGGCCGTTGTTACACCATATTGCATCCGGCCTTATGGAAAGGGCGTATTCCTTCAGCTCCTGGAGGATGTCCAGTATGGAGAGATACCGGAAGAGGTTCTTGGCCAGGTGGGCCCCGGCCTGGGGATGCGAAAGCGGAATCCAGTCGAAGACGACCTCGCGGGCGGAGCGCAGGTCCTGATCGCTGGGCCGCTCGGTCTTCAGAGGCCGGGGGAGGTCGCAGGCGGCCCCCAGGCGCTGTTGGGTGAACTGGCGGAACTTCTCCTGGCAGATGGGGCAGTGGCACTTGCTGAAGTTGTTGTCCCAGAAGAACCCGTCGGCGCCGGCCTCCAGTGCGGCGGCGATGCGGCGCTTCTGGTAGGCCCGCCAGTCGGGGTTGTTGACGCACATGAGGTAGCGGGTGACCAGGCGGTCGCCGTAATGAATGCCGCCGTAGGGGACGGGCTCGCCGTCGGGCCCCTGCTGCCGCCACTGCTGGGATTCCGGAACCGTCTGGAACATCTCCTGCCAGAAGCAATTGGTCAGGGAGACGTACACGATGATGTGCATGCCGCGTTCGTGGAACTCGGCGATCCGCTTGCGCACGATGTCCCAATGGTACTGCTCGTTCTGCATGGAAAAGCCGGTGGACCAGACCAGGCAGCCGGCGTTCGCGCCGCAGGCGGCCATCTGCTCGGCCTTGTTGGCGTCGTAGTCGGTGACCTTCTCATACAGCCAGGCCAGCGAGTAATCCTGGAACCGCCAGCGGTAGCCCATGATGGCCTTGCCCAGCTCGCCGGGCCCGGCGTAGTCGAACAGGATCCTGAGGTTGTGGACCTTGGCCCAGTCGGGCAGGCCCACGCCGTTGCCGCCGTCGTTGGTGAAAGCCATGCCAGCTCCTCTGCCTCGTCGGCCCGGGCCGGCGAGCGCTACTTGATTCGGACTTCGCGGCTGGCCCTGGAAGAGGCGTAGATGCCGTCCATGATCTTCTGCACCCAGACGATCTGGCTGCCGGGCACGGGGCTGGGCTTGTTCTGGGCGACGGCATCCACGAAGGCGGCGACCTCGGCGTGGTAAGTCTGCACCCGCGGCAGGTGGTTGGGGGTGCAGTCCATGAGGTAGCCGGCCGCCTCCAGGTGGACCTGGAGCGGGTCCAGGCTCACGCCGCCCTTGTCCCCCACGATGTTGCAGCCGAACACGTTCTTGTCCAGGTTCACGCAGAAGGCCGACTCGATCATCATGGTGGCCCCGCCGGCGAATCGCACCAGGGCCACGGCGAAGTCCTCCACGTCGTAGGTCTTGTAGTCCCACGGCCCGAACATGCCCACGTGGCCGGGGGTGTCGCCGATGGTCCGGTAGGTCTTGCCGACCACGGCCACCGGGCGCGGGCAGCCCATCAGGTACCAGGCCGTGTCAATGCTGTGCACGCCGATGTCAATCAGCGCCCCGCCGCCCTGGAGCTTCTTCTGGCCGAAGACGCCCCAGCTGGGCACGCCGCGGCGGCGGATGCTCAGGCTGCGGGCGTAGTAGGGCTTGCCGACGCGGCCCTCCGCGATGACCTGCTTGGCGAACTGCACGCCGCTGCTGAAGCGCTTGTCCAGCCCGATCTGAAGCTTCTTCCGGGCCTGGCGGGCCGCCTCCACCATCCGCTGGGCCTGCCGGGCGTTCATGGCGATGGGCTTCTCGCACAGCACGTGCTTGCCCGCCCGCAGGGCCAGCACGCTGGACCGCATGTGGTCGTAGTTGGGCGTGCACACGCTGACGGCGTCAATCTCCTTCAGGGCCAGGAGCCTGGCGGCCGAGTCGAACCACTTGGGGATGTGGAACTCCTCGGCCAGCGCCTTGGCGCGCTGCGGGAGGATGTCGCAGATGGCGATGACCTCCGCGTCAGGGCACTTCTGATAGCCTTCCACGTGCTGGCGGGAAATGCCGCCGGCGCCGATGATGCCGACTTTGATCTTCTTGGCCATGGCTGGGACCTTTCCGCGGGCAAGGGGTCACGGATTCACGCGCTCCGGGCAAGCCGACGCGGCGGGGACGGCCGCCCGTTCCGGGGGGCCTTCAGCCGGCGCCTGCCGGCACCGGCTCGCCCAGATCAGATATCGGGGCGGGATTCTACGTTTCCTCCCGGCAGGGGACAAGCAGAAAAGGCCGGACAGCCCGGTGGTTGGTTCGGATCGAGATGGGGGCGGGCGCTGCTGTGCCGGCGGCTGGCAGCCCCCTATACCGGCCCGGTCAACGCGCCCTCGAGGGTTTCGTCGGTGATGTTCTCGTTCCTGGCGACTTCCAGGAAGGCCTCGACCACGGCCGGGTCGAACTGGGCCCCGCTGCCGCGGCGCAGCTCTTCCAGGGCCACCTCCACCATCATCCCGCCACGGTAGACGCGCGAGGAGGTCATGGCGTCGAAGGCGTCGGCCACCGCCAGGATCCGGGCCGACAGCGGAATGGCCGAGCCCACCAGCGCCTCGGGGTAGCCCTTGCCGTCGTAGCGCTCGTGGTGGTAGCGGACGGCCGGGATCTCCTGGTCCAGGAAGGCCATCCCCTCCATGATGCGTACACTCATCACCGGGTGCCGCTTGACCAGCTCCCATTCGTTATCGTCCAGCGGGCCTTCCTTCAGCAGCACGTTGTCCGGCAGGCCGATCTTGCCGATGTCGTGCAGCACCGCCGCCCGGGCAATGTGCTCGACGGTGGGCTCCGGCAGCGACATCTGGCGGGCGATCAGCAGCGCGTAGCCGCGGACCTTGGAGGAGTGGTTGGCGGTGTGGTAGTCGCGCGCCTCCAGCGCCGTGACCAGCCCGCCGATGGCGTCCACGAACATCCGCTTGAACTTCGCATCCAGCCGGGCCACCTCCCGGGACAGCTGATTGACCCTGCTGTGGTCCTGCTCTTCGGCCGCCCGGGCGGCCTGGGCGTCCATGTCGTCGGCCCGGACGGTGCGGTTGCGCCCGGCCCGCTTGGCCGCATACAGGGCCTGGTCGGCCAGGTCGTAGAAGTACTCGGCCGTTTCCGCCCCGGGGACGTTCAGGTCGGCCACGCCGATCGAGGTCGTCAGCGACATCTTCAGCTCGCCGCGACCGACAACCTTCTCGGCCAGGCGGGCGCGGATGCGTTCGACCACGGCCACGGCCTCGTCCCCGGTGGTCTCGGGCATGAGGATGGCGAACTCGTCGCCGCCCAGGCGGGTGACGGCGTCGGGCACGCGGACCCCCTGCCGGATGAGCTCGGCGAACATCCGCAGCACGGTGTCGCCCATCTGGTGGCCCAGGGCATCGTTGGCGGCCTTGAAAAAGTCGATGTCAATGACCGCCAGCGACAGCGGGCGGTTGTACCGCCGCGCCCGGCGAAACTCCTGCTGGAAGATCTCCTGGAACCACCGGCGGTTGCTCAAGCCCGTGAGGGCATCGGTCTGCGACAGCTTCTCCACACGGTCGATGACCTCTTCGAACCGCCTGGCCAGCACCAGGGCCTCTCCGCGAAGGTCCACGGACAGGTTGCGGACATTCTCGCCCCTGCGCAGCCTTTCCACCCGGCCGACCAGCTTGGCCGTCGGGCCGGAAACCACCATGTGAATCACCATGATCATCAGCGCGGAAAAGCCGATCGCCCACAGCAGCGTGATGGTCAAGGCGCGAGCCACCATGCGGAAGTGATGGTAGGAGGCCTTGGCCTCCCCTTCCACCATCAGGTATCCCGCCGGCGAGCCGAAGGAATCGCGGAACAGCTGAGCGCCCTTGAGGAAATAGCAGGTCTCGCGCCAGGCCACCTGGCCGAACAGGGGCAAGGCCTTGCCAGCAGGCAGCTTGAGGTCAGGCTGGAGGCTGATGTTCAGCCCCACCATCCCCGACAGCTCCGAGAACAGATGGTTATCCACCGTCCGGAGGCAGATGACGTAGCCGATCGGCCGCGAGGTCGAGTCCTCGTCCGCCGCCGACCGGGCGAAGAGCACCAGGCCCCGGGGCGTGTTGGCTATGCCGGAGACGTTGGGGGCAATCGGGCGGAACCGGAAGATGGACAGCTCCCCCAGCCACTCGCCCGGTCGGTACTCATCGTCCCTGACAACGCCGGAGCCCTCGCCCGGCTTCCAGGCGGAGATCACCTTGCGGTCGGCGTCGCAGAAGATGACCTTGTCAATCTGGTTGCCTTCCAGGGACTCCCGCGACAGCTTGGCCAGGACCAGCTCGTCGTTGGGGTCGCGGAAATACCCCCTCAGCCCGCTCTGGTCGGCCAAGTGGGTGACCTCGCGCAGCATCGCCCCCCGGCGGGAGCGAAGATAGTGATTTGCCTGGCGGAGCCATTCGGCCGCGTTTTCGCGTTCGGCGCGTTCCCCCTGGCGGGCCAGGCTGGGCCTGACATAGGTCTGATGGAGCAGGATGATCCCCCCGCCCCAGGCCAAGGCGACGGCCAGAAGGATATGCGAGGACTTTACAAACTTTTCGCGCTCCACGGGTCAGCTACCCTCTCATCGGCGCACCTATGTTCTGTTAAACCACAGCCGTTCGCCCGCGCGCTGGCCCCCCGCCGGCGGCATGGCTTCCCGGGCCGGCAGTTTTTTCGGCACAAGAAAGCTATGGCTTTAAGAGCAAACAGCTTACGTTTCCTGCCGCCGGCCGGGGCCGCCCAGCCGGCCGGGCCGGTGCGGCCGGAGGGCAAAATCGCCCCCCGGGCCCAGGCTGTGACAACTGCATGGCAGCGCCGCAGGCATTGGCCGGGGCGGCGATGTCGCCCATGGCTGCACGGAGAACCACGATTCTTCACGCGTCGCTGCTGGCCTTCCCAGGCCCGAAGGTTCCACCGACCGCGGGGGCGGGTCAAAACGTCTTGACCCCGGCGGCCGGGGCGGGTAAAAGGTCGCGTCCGGCTGGGTTCGTTTAATCCGTGTGCGCCGTCCTGGGTAGAAGGGTGATGCCCGAAGAAGCCCCTGACAACGCCGAGCTCGACCTGGAGGCCCTGCGAAGACAGATCGACGACCTGGACCAGCAGATCGTCAAGCTGCTCAACACCCGGGCCGAGGTTGTCGTCAAGATCGGTCGGGCCAAGCAGGCCGCCGGCGGCCAGATCTACGCCCCCGACCGCGAAAAGGCCGTCCTGGATCGGGTCGCCCAACTGAACACCGGGCCGCTGCCCCAGCGGACCCTCCAAGCCATATACCGGGAGCTCATGAGCGGGTCGTTCGCCCTGGAAAAACCGCTGCGCGTGGGCTACCTGGGGCCGGAGGGGTCCTTCAGCCACATGGCCGCCATGCGGAAGTTCGGGGCCTCCATCGAGTACCTGCCGCTGGCCGACATCCGGGCGGTCTTCGAGGAGAGCGGCAAGGGCCACATCGACCTGGGCATGGTGCCGATCGAGAACAGCGTCGGCGGCGGGGTCATCGACACCATGGACGCCTTCGTGGAGCACGACGTCCGCGTCTGCGCCGAGGTGCTGGTGCAGATCCACCACAACCTGCTGGCCAACTGCGCCCCCGACGAGATCACCATGATCGCCTCCAAGCCGGAGGTCTTCGCCCAGTGCCGCAACTGGCTGAGCCGGTCGGTCCACAAGGCGGACCTGATCCCGGTGGCCAGCACGGCCAAGGCGGCGGAGATGGCCGCCCAGCAGCGCGGGCTGGCGGCCATCGGCTCGACCCTGGCGGCGGAGCTGTACAACCTCAAGATCGTCTTCGCCGGCATCGAGGACAACCCCGCCAACA
Organism: Phycisphaerae bacterium SM23_33; assembly: GCA_001303665.1. GTDB lineage: Bacteria > Planctomycetota > Phycisphaerae > SM23-33 > SM23-33 > SM23-33. The sequence continues at coordinate 5,804 of LJUF01000150.1, forward strand.
TGACGCGGTTCTTCGTCATCGGCCACACCAGCCCCAAGCCCACCGGCAACGACAAGACCGCCTTGATGTTCACCACCGCCCACCGGCCGGGGGCCCTGGTGGAGGTGCTCAACGTACTGGGCGCCTACGGGGTGAACATGACCAACATCGACACCCGGCCCAGCAAGCGGCGGAACTGGGAGTACTACTTCTTCGTGGACTGCGAAGGGCACATGGAGGACGAAAACGTCGCCAAGGCCGTGGAGGAAGCCCGCGGCCACTGCCTGGAGATGCACGTGCTGGGCAGCTTTCCCAGGGCCACGGAGCCCGTGTAGCCGTTGCCGATCGGGCCGCCGTCCAGGCCCCGCCGAGCAGACATGATCGTCATCATGCAACAAGGCGCCTCCGAGGAGCAGATCAACCACGCCGTCGAGCGGATCGAGCAGTTGGGGCTCACCCCGCACGTGTCGCGGGGGCAGTTCCGCAGCATCATCGGGGCCATCGGGGAGAAGCTGCCGGCCCACCAGCAGATCCTCGAGGCCCTGGACGGCGTGGAGCGGGTGGTGCCCATCATGAAGCCGTTCAAGCTGGCCTCGCGCGAGTTCCACGCCGAAAACTCGGTGGTCACCGTCGGCGCGGTCGCCATCGGCGGGCCGGAGGTGGCCGTCATCGCCGGCCCCTGCGCCGTCGAGAACGCCCAGATGCTCGACCGCATCGGCCGGGCCGTGGCCCGGCGCGGGGCGGTCATGCTGCGGGGAGGGGCGTTCAAGCCCCGCACCAGCCCCTACGACTTCCAGGGCCTGGGCGAGGAGGGGCTGAAGATGCTCCGCGAGACGGGCGACCGGCTGGGCCTGCCGGTGGTCTCGGAGGTGCTGGCGGCCTCCGACGTGCAGCTGGTGGGGCGGTACGTCGACATGTTCCAGATCGGCACCCGCAACATGCAGAACTTCCAGCTGCTCAAGGAGGTGGGGGAGTACGGCAAGCCGGTGCTGCTGAAGCGCGGCTTCGCCGCCACCGTCCGCGAATACCTGATGAGCGCCGAGTACATCCTCTCCCGCGGCAACCGCGACGTGGTGCTGTGCGAGCGCGGCATCAAGACCTTCGAGAACGAGGTCCGCTTCACCCTGGACGTCTCGGCCGTGCCCGTCATCAAGGAGTACAGTCACCTGCCCATCATCGTGGACCCCTCGCACGCCGCCGGCCGGCGGCAATGGGTGGCGGCGCTGGCCCTGTCCGGCATCGCCGCCGGGGCCGACGGGATCATCGTGGAGGTGCACGACCGGCCGGAAGAGGCCCTGTGCGACGGGCCCCAGGCGCTGACGCCGGAGGCCTTCGAAGAACTCGTCGAACACGTCCGCAAGGTGGCGGCGGCCCTGGGCCGGGGCCTGGCCGCCCGAAACCCCGCATAGAGGAGCCCCGATGCCCCGAAAGCCCTTCATCGCCGGCAACTGGAAGATGAACACCTCCGCCGCCGCGGCCGTGGCCCTGGCCAAGGACCTGGTGGAGAAGATCGGATCGGTCCAGGCCGTCGACCTGGCCGCCTGCCCGCCCTTCGTGTACCTGACGGCGGTTGGTAAGGCGCTGGCCGGCAGCCGCATCGCCCTGGGGGCCCAGGACGTCTTCTACGAGGACGACGGGGCCTTCACCGGCGAGGTCTCCACCGCCATGCTCAAGGACGTCGGCTGCAGTTGCGTCATCTGCGGCCACAGCGAGCGCCGACACGTCATCGGCGAGACCGACGAGACGGTCAACCGCAAGGTGCTCAAGGCCCTGGCCGACGGGCTGCGGCCCATCCTCTGCGTCGGGGAATTGCTCTCGGAGCGTCAGGCCGGCGAGACCGCGGAGGTGGTCAGGCGACAGACGCAGCGCGGCCTGGAGGGCGTCTCGGCCGGCGACATCGGCAAGCTGACCGTCGCCTACGAGCCGG
>LJUF01000151.1 GCA_001303665.1 Phycisphaerae bacterium SM23_33
CGTTCCGCATCGCCGCCCCAAAGGGCACCGGCTCGCGCCGCGGGCCCTTCTATCGCCTCGACCCCAAGTCCGTCCGCACCGACAGCGTCCTCCGCGTGTTCAGCGGCGAGAGCGCGATCGTGACCAACCTGATCCGGTTCTTCGCCTTCACGCCGGCGGACGTCCACACCCAGCCCGTCAAGTCCTCGGTCGATGCCAAGCCGCCCATCGTCCTGGCCCAGTTCAGCGACCCGGACTCCTCGCCGGCGGTGGCAGCCCGCCCGTACGGCAGGGGGATCGTGCTGATGTTCTACACCACCGCCTCGGCGCGTTGGCACGATTGGCCGACCGATCCGTCCGGCAGCTTCGTGGTCGTGATGAACGACACCCGCAACTACCTGACCCGCCCGCGGGACGAGGGGCTGGCCGCCGGGGTCGGCGAGCCCATCGTCTTCGAGATGATGGACAAGCTCCCGGCGAACGCTTCAGAGGCGCAGCGCCGGCGGATGCTGACCGCCTCGGCGCGATTGAAGTTCCCCAAGAGCCCCAACACCGTCGCCCTGGAGCCCCGGCACCGGTTCGAGAACATCGCCTCCCGGGTGCGGCAGGTGATCGAATCGATCCGAAAGGCTGAGCTCCAGCCCCCCAGGAAGCTCGACGAGATGCTCCAGCTGGCCGAAAGCCAGTTCGCCCGCAGGGACCTGCCCGCCGTGGGCCAGTCGCTGAAGGTCCTTGCCGGCGAGCTGGAGGAGTGGCAGAAGTCGGCGGACGCCAAGCAGGCCCCGGGCGTCTTCGCTGCGGCCAACAGCCTGCGAATCAGCCTGCTGGAGGCGGCCCGCAGCGATCTGGCGGCCCTGGCGCGGCGAGAGCTGCGCTACGCCCGGCCGACGGACGCCGGAATCTATCACCTCACGCTGCTGGACGCGCGCGAAGGCCCCATCGAAGAGGTGCTCTTCGCGCGCAACCCCGATCCGGCCGAGGGCGACCTCCACATCAGCACCCGCGAGGAGATCGCCGCCGCCATCGGCACCGACCAGTTCCGATACACCCAGCCCCTGGTCGCCGAGAAGAGGGCCGCGAGCATCGAGCTGGGCGCCAAGAGGGAATACTGGATCTGGGCCCTCATCGCGATGCTGGTCATCCTGGCCCTGGAGATCGTCCTGGGTCAGCGGTTCGGGCACTACACGGCGCCGGAGACCCCTCGGCGCTGAGCCGGACCCGCCCCGACGGCGCGGGCCCCGCCGCTGCCGCAGGCCGACCAAACCCTGCGGCGAGGAGCTCGTGAACAGAATGAACAAGCTCATCCAATGGCTGCTGGGCATCGACCCGGACGAGCTGGCCGCCGGAGAAAGCTGGCGCCTCGGGTTGATCGCCGAGCACGGGAACTACGTCAAGCTGGCGATGATCGTCGTCCTGGCCGCCATGGTCTTTCTCACGATCCGCAGCTATCGGCGCGAGGGGGACACGCCGGGCTTCGCCAAGGTGCTGCTTTCCGGCTTGCGGATCCTTGTGGTCCTGCTGGCCCTGCTGGTGCTGTTCCGCCCGGCGCTGATCCTGCGCTTCACCGAGACGCTGCGCAGCGCGGTGGTAGTCGTGATCGACGACAGCCTCTCGATGGCCAGGAAGGACACCTACGCCAAGAGCGCCCGGCGCCCGGCGCTGGCGCGGTTTGCCGGGACGGAGCCGGACGGCCTGGCCGAGCTGACCCGCACCGACCTGATCCGTAAGGCGTTGGCCCGCCGGGAGGGGCCGGTGGCCAAGCTGGCCCAGGACCACCCCCTGATCTTCCTGGTCTACTCCACGGACGATCCGGGCAACACGGAGTATACGCGGTCGCTGTTGAGCTTCGGCTCGGCCGACGAGAAGCTGTCGCAGGCCGCCAAGGCCCAGGCCGACCAGAAGCTCCTCGAGAAGGTTTCCGAGGCGTTGAAGCTGCTGTCCGCCTCCGGCTTCGAGACCAACATCGCCCGGGCCCTGTACGACGCGCTGGAAGAGGTGCAGGGCCGACGCGTCGCCGGCGTCGTCCTGTTCACCGACGGGCAGGCCACCGCCGACGCCAGCGAGAAGGCCATTCGCGCCGAGACCGTCAAGGCCGCCCGACGCGGCGTGCCCCTGCTGACCGTCATGGTCGGGGATGATACCCTCCCCACGAACGTTTCCGTGACCGGCCTCCAGGCCCGGAGAAAGGTCAGCCGCAAATCGAGGCTGCTCCTGACGGCCCAGGTGGCCCATCGGAACCTCGGCGAGCAGACGGTCACCCTCCGGTTGATGCGCCGCAAGAGCCCCGACGGCGAGTGGTCCGAGGTGGGCGAGCCGAAGTCGGTGCGGCTGGTAAAACAGCCCGACCCGGACTACCCCGACGACGCCCAGCGCTCGGTCGGCCTCCAGGCCGTCGAGCTCACCGCCCAGACCGACGAGGTCGGCAGGTTCGACTACAAGGCCGTCGCCGATCGGGTCGAGGGCGAGCACAGCACCGACGATAACTTCGCCATCGCCCCCGTCGAAGTCACCGACGAAAGGATCAACGTCCTGCTCATCAGCGCCGATGCCGGATGGGAGTTCCAGTACCTCCGCAACATCCTGCTCCGCCAGGAAGACCAATTCCGCGTGGGCGTCTGGCAGCAGAGCGCCGACGAGGAGGTCAACCAGATCGCCTCCAAGGGCATGGAGCTCAAGCAGCTGCCCTCCACGATGGCCGAACTGATCGGATCGCCCGGGGGCAAGCCGCATCCCGGTTACCGCGTGGTGATCCTGTACGACCCCCAGCCCTCGCAGGCCCGGGACGACCAGACCCGCGGCATGACCCCGCTGGTCGGCATGCTCCGGAAGTTCGTCGCCGACCACGGCGGGGGGCTGTGCTACATCGCGGGCAACAAGTATTCCGACGCGGTGGTGGAGCGCGACGGCCCGTTCAAGCCGTTGGCGCTGATGCTGCCGGTTGTGCTTCGGCCGAACACGATCGACCTGTCGCAGCGCATCGCCCAGCAGCGGCCCGAGCCGTGGGCCGTGCGACTCACCAGCTACGGGGTGGATCACGCCGTCATGGCCATCGGCGAGGGCGACGAACAGCCCAAAGACATCTGGCCCATGCTGCCGGGCGTCTACTGGTCCCATCCGGTGCACAAGGTCAAGCTCGCCGCCCGCGTCCTGGCCGAAAGCACCAATCCCCTGCGCCGCACCTCCGAGGGCGAGCCGGAGCCGATCGTGGCCGCCCAGCCCTACGGCACCGGGCGGGTGCTCTACATCGGCACCGACGCCAGCTGGCGGTGGCGGTTCCTCCGCGACGGCAGATACCACCGCAAGCTCTGGTGCAACGTCGTGCAATACCTGGCCAGCCCCAAGGCCCGGCAGGTGATCATCACCGCCGGCGGCGATCGGTTCGACGCGGGCAAAGAGATCCAGATCGAGGTCACCGCCTACGACGAGGACTACCACCGCCTGACCGACAAGACCTTCGACGTCGAGATGATCGACAACCAGACCGACCGGCGCACGACGCTCAAGCTGGAGGCGGTCAAGGGCAGCCCCGGCCAATACAAGACCACCATCGCCCCCAAGCGCGCCGGCAAGTTCCTCCTCACGGCGCTGTGGGGCGACCCCAACCGCGACAACAAGGTCCAGTCCAAGGAGATCGCCATCGAGGTGCCCCAGGCGGAGGCCAGACGCCCCGAGGCCAATCCCGCGCTGCTGGGGCTGGTGGCCTCCTCCAAGGAGAACTTCCTCTACGTCGATGAGGTGGACCGGCTGACCGAGCTGATCCCCGCCGACCCGCTCAGAACGGTCCGCGAGAAGAAGCGGGAGATCTGGGATTCCAACATCACCCTGGTGCTGATCGTGCCGCTGCTGGCGGCGGAGTGGATCCTCCGCAAGAGATACAACATGGCTTGATGATGGGCGAGACACAGCCCAGAAAGGCTGCGGCGCCCGGGGCGCAAAAAGGCAAGCCCGGTGGGAACATCGCCCTCGCTCAAGCGTCCAGAGCAGTGGGAAACGTGCGGTGCAACCCCGCCCTTCCGGGCGGGGCTGATAGCCCCCGCCGGGAGGCGGGGGTCGCGGCGTTTCCGTCACGGGAGGAGCAGATGCCAAGAGGCGACCTACTGCACAAGGCGGTTCGCCGCAAGCTGTCGGGTCTGAGATCGGCGCTTCGCTTCCGGCTGGCCAGCGAGGGCACGGCCTGGCTGGTGGTGGCGCTGGTGGCGCTGGTGTTCGTGACGCTGGGGTTTGACTACCTGCTTCGGCTGGACCGGCTCCAGCGGGGCCTGATCATGGGCGCCGCGCTGGCCGGCGTGTTGTGGGTCGTGTGGCGGCGGCTGCTCCGCCCGCTGCTGGTGCCGATGGACCACGGGAACCTGGCCTTGCTGGTGGAGCGGCATTACGGCCAGCTGGGCGACCGGTTGGTCAGCGCGGTGGAGTTCAGCGAGGCCGATCCGGAAAGCCTGGCCCTGGCCAGCCAGGCCATGATCGACCGCATGGCGGACCAGGCCAATGAGATGGCCCGCCCGCTCGACTTCCGCAAGGTCATCCAGCGAAGCGACATGTGGACGTCGATGGGCGCGGCGGCCTGTGCGGCCATGCTCCTGGGCTGGTTCGCCATCTGGAATTACGACGTCATGGCCTTGTGGTTCCAGCGGAACGTGACGATCTGGTCCAATGCCGAGTGGCCCCAGCAGACCGTGCTCCGCGTGGAGGGGGGGCCCGACTTCGTCGTCGTCCGCGGGCGCGACCTGGGCGTGACCATCAGCGTCGAGCCGGGCAAGGTGGCCCCGGAGTACGTGACCGTGCACGCCCGATACCCCTCGGTGGCCGGCATGACCGAAGACCGCGTCCACCGTGCCTCGGCGACCGCGCGGACGTACGTGAAGATCTTCCGGGCGGTCTCCGAGCCGTTCGAGTTCTACGTCACCGGCGGGGACGACTCGCGCGACAAGCGCCGCCCCCACAAGGTCCGCGTGCTCGATCCGCCGGTGCTCCGCGACGTGAGCTTCACCGTCGTCTGCCCCGCCTACATGGAGCAGGAGAAGCCCCGCACCTACCCCGGGGCGCTGGGCACGATCAACGTGCCCGACGGCAGCACCGTCCAGATCACGGCGCGGTCCACCAAGGACCTGACCGGCGCCCAGCTCTTCCTGGACGGCGAGCCGGCCGGCGAGCTGACCGTTCGCAAGGTAGCCGTCAAGGGCTCGGCCGGCGCCCGGCCGCGGGGGGTCTCCGGACATTTCGCGCTGGAGGTCAAGCCGGCCCCGCCCGGCAAGGCCAAGCGCGTCCAGGCCCGCGAGCTCAAGCTGGCCTTGACCGACACCGACGGGATCTCCAACCCCGTGGCCGGACAGTACCTCATTCAGATCCTGCCCGACCAGGACCCGAAGATCAGTGCCCGCAAGCAGGGAGTCGGCGCCAGCGTCACCCCCAACGCCACCATCCCGCTTCTGACCCACGGCACGGATGACAACGGCATCGCGGCCCTGGCAGCCCGCATCCAGCTGGTGCCCAAGAAGGCGCCGCCCATCGTCGAGCCGATCAAGCTGCCGGAGCTCGGCGCGCGGGAGGTCCGCACGCGGCACGAACTGGAGCTGCGCGAGCGGTTCGAGCCCAAGGCCGTCATCCAGGTCTCCGTCCAGGCCGAGGACACCTTCCCCGCCGCCTGGGGCGGGCCCAACCGCAGCACCAGCGGCGTGCTCGACTTCCGCATCGTCCGCCCCGAAGAGCTGATGGCCGAGCTCGTGCGGCGCCAGAAGGAGCTTCGCCTGGAGTTCGTCCAGACGATCGCCCTCCAGGCGTCCGCTCGTGCCAAGGTGCTGCTGGCGATCCAGGCGGCCTCCGGCGACACCGTCCCGCTGGAGGCCCAGCAGGCCGTGACCGCCTCGGGCGGGCTCCAGTCCTCGGTGGCCTCCGAGTGTGCCAAGGCCGCCATGACCCTTCAGGACATCCTCGACGAGCTGACCTACAACAAGCTGGGCAGCCCCCAGAGCCGCCGCCAGCTGGCCGAGGGAGTCATCCAGCCGCTGCGCGACCTCGCCGCGCCCATCCGCTCCGCCATCGAGGCCCTCGGGGCCATGGCCAAGCTCAGCGATGCCGCGGCGCTGCGTCAGCAGGGCGACCTCACCGCCCAGGTCCAACTGAAGATCCTCGACCAGCTCAAGGCCATCCGCGACCGAATGCAGAAGCTGGAAAGCCGACAGGAGCTGGCCTATAAGCTGGAGGTGATCATCAAGCTCTGGAACAGGGTCGTCAAGACGACCGAAAAGGAAAGCGAAGCCGAAGTCGGCAAGGCGCTGGGGCCCGGCAAGAAGCCCGAGGACAAGAAGCAGCCGTCCACCCGCCCCACGAGCAAGCCCAGCGAGTAGGAGACCAACGATCGGCGGAGCGTCCGCCGGGAAAGGAACACAGCCATGAGCCCCAACACGTCGAAACGCCTGAGGGCCGTCCTTCTGGCGGCCCTGGTGGTCGCTTCCGGTGCCGCTGCGGCGCCGCCAGCGAAGAAGGGAACGGAGCTGATCGAGACGGCCCGGCTGACGAAGGAGGAGTTCACCAGGCTGATCGCCAAGTTCGACGAGGTCGCCGACCTGCTGGAAAAGTCCGAGCCGGACACCGCCAAGGTGCTGCGCGAGGCGGCCAGCAAGGCCCGACGGGCCCTCATCGCCGACAACATGGAAGAGGTGATGAAGCAGCTCCGCAAGGGCCTGATGACCATGGCCGCCCAGACCAGCAAGGACGTGCGCGACGCCCTGGAAGAGGTGCTCCGCATCCTCCGGCAGGGCGCCCTGGACCTGGACGAGCGACTCAAACGGATGGCCGAGTGGAAGAAGACCCTCGAAGACATCGAGGCCCTGCTGAAGAAGGAGCGGGACCTCGAGCGAGACTCGCGCCCGAAGGCCTTCGGCGACCAGCTCAGCCAGCAGATGCGGGCGCACGCGGCGGCGCTGGCCAGCATCATTGCCAAGCAGAGATCGCTCCTGGGCAGGGCCCAGAAGATGGGCCCCGCCGAGCCCGGCGCCCGCAAGCTCACCGACCTCCGCGATGAGATCCGCCAGCTCATCAAGGACCAGGAGAAGCTCCACTCGGCTACCACCAGCGCTTCGCCGGCCAGGCTGCCCCTGGCCGCCCCGGCCCAGAAGAAGCTCGGCGAAGCGGCCAAGGGCACGCAGGACAAGCTCGACGCCGCCGCCAAGGACGCCAAGCTCGCCGACGCCCTGACCAAGGCCGGGGCGGACCGCACGGCCGCAGCCTCGGCCGCCGCCAAGGTCGGGCAGGCTTCCGGCGAAATGAAACAGGCCGCAAAGAGCATGGCCGGCTCCCAGGCCTCCCAGGCCTCCAAGAGCCAGCAGAACGCCCTGCACGACCTGCGAGCCGCCGAAAAGGCCCTCGCCGACGCCATCGCCAAGGCCTCCGAGAAGACCCCCCCCGGACAGATGGCCGGGGAACAGAAGGACCTGGCCGGCCAGACCGACAAGCTCGGCAAGGAGGTCCAGAAGACCGCCGACAAGGCCGGCATGCAGTCCAAGGCCGGCAACCTCGCCAAGGCCGCCGACCACATGAACAAGGCCTCCGACAAGCTCACCGACCAGAACGCCCAGGGCTCCACCGGCGACATGAAACAGGCCCTCAAGGAGTTGGAAGACAAGAAGGAGCAGCTGGCCGACCTCCAGCGGCGGGTGCAGGAGAAGGCCAAGGAGCCCATCCAGAAACAGGGCAGACCAACCAGCAGCAGAACGAGGCCATCGACCAGCTCGAAAAGGCCAAGCAGGACCTCCAGGACGCCATCGCCCGCGAGCAGGAGATGATCCAGGCCGAGGCCCTGGCCAAGATCGACCAGATGCTGCGCAAGATCCTCGAGGCCCAGCAGAACATCACCCTGGGCACCGAGAAGGTCTACCCCCGGCGCAAGGGCGAGAAGCAGTACTCGCGGACGGACCAGGCCCAGCTTCGCGAGCTGTCCGAGGGCGAGGGGCGGCTCGTCGAGGACGTCCGCCGCATCCTCCAGATGCTCGCCAAGGAAGGCACGACCGCGGTGTTCCCCGAGGTGCTCGGGGAGGTCAAGACGGACATGGGCCACGTGCAGAAGCAGTTGGCGAAGCTGGAGGCCGGCCCGCTGACCCAGGCCGTCGAGCATGACATCGAGCGCAGCCTCAAGGACATGCTGGAGGCCCTGCGGAAGGAGCAAAGCCGCCGGCGCAAGAAGAAGCAAGGCGGCGGGGGCCAAGGCCGCGGCGGAGGCGGGCGACAGCCGCTCGTGCCGCCCGTGGCCGAGCTGAAGATGCTCAAGATTCTCCAGCTCCAGATCCTCGGCCGCACCGAGCTGCTCAGCAAGCAGACGGTCGCGAAGAAAGCCCCCGCCGAGCAGATCAAGCAGCAGCACCACACGCTGTCCGAACGGCAGGGCAAAGTCAAGAACATGACCAAGACCCTCGGTGACAAACTGAAGGGCCCACAGAGCCCCGACCGCGGGCCTTTCTGATCCGGCACCATGCCAGTTGAGGCGCCGCTATCAGACCCGAGCACGGTGCGAAAGGAACCGAATCATGAAGACCAGAACGTATGTCCACGGCGTGGCGATCCTGGCGGCCGTCCTGGCGGCCGGAATCCTCCTGGCCCCGCTTCGGGCGCACGCCGCAGCGGATCCGGCAGCCAAGCCGGACGCCAAGAAGCCGGATGCGGACAAGCCCGGGCCCCTGACCGAGGATCAGATCGACGCCATCCTCGACAACATGACGCCCGATCAGATCGACAACCTCGTCAAGGAGGCCGCCACCGATCGGCTCAAGGTCGAGCGAAAGCAGGTCATCGCCGAGATCGTCCGCTTCCGCAAGGCCTACGACCTGTACCAGGCGGGCAAGCACAAGGAGGCCGCCGCGGCCGCCAAAAAGCTCGTCAACATCAACCGGGCCACCTACCTCAGCGCCGCCCAGCACTACCTGTACGCCCAGGCCCTGGCCAAGAGCGGAAACCCCGACGACGCCGTCGAGACCTGCCGCGACATCCTGGAGAACATGCCCGACCGCATCAGCTTCGCGTCGGCGTCGGCCCTCGAAGCCGCCGAAATGTACGAAAAGATGGGCCGCCTCCTCTACGCCATGCAGATGTACGCCTTCTGCGTCAAGAACTACGCCCTGACCATCGACAAGGCCACCGCCGAGAAGATCCTCAAAAAGGTCGAGGAGTACACCGAGATCTACAAGGACCCCATGGGCACCTTGGCCACGATGATGGGCGACGTGCAGCATCGCCTGGCCAAGATCAACTCCGGAAAGGAAACCCAGGACAAGGAGAGGAAGATCGTCGCCATCCTGGATGACCTGATCAAGACGGCCGAGGACCAACAGGGCGGCAGCCAGAGCCCAAGCCAGGGACAGCAGCGCGGCAAACGGCCAGGCCAGGGCAAGGATCAGCAGGCCGGCAAAAAGGGCGGCCAGCAGGGCCAGCAAGGCCAGCAGGGCGGGATGAACCCCACCCGGCCCATGCAGGACAGCATGCTCGTGCCCGGTGCGGTCAAGAGACCCCCCAAGGTCTCCAAGACCCATACCGGCATCGCCGAGGGCGACTGGGCCAAGCTCTCCCCGCGCGAGCAGGAGCAGATCCAGGCCAGAATGCGTAAGCTGATCTCCGAACGCTACCGCGAGATCATCAGGGACTACCACTCCCGCCTGGCTGAG
>LJUF01000152.1:0-15000 GCA_001303665.1 Phycisphaerae bacterium SM23_33
CTCGCGGCTGACCCGACCTGGTGAGCTTCGTGCGGGGCCAGGCCGGGGCGCGTGATCTGCGAGAGGTCGTCTGCGAATTCCGCCGGCATGCGCCGTCCGGCAACATCTCGCACGATGTCTGGGCCGGTTCCCGGGCAGAAGGCGCAGTGAACCCGCCGGTGCGAACCGATATAATAGGCGGGCGATAATGCGCCGCTTGTTCCACAAGTTGCGCGGCTATCTGCCGCGCCGTGGCCGCCGGGCCTGGCGCTACGTCAGCGGACGTCGCAGGGGCGTGGGGCTGGTGGCCTTTGCCTGCCTGGTGCTGGTGGCTTACGGCTACTGGTACGAGACCAACGACGCCCATGTAAAAGAAAAAGTTGTGGCCTACCTGTCCAGCCGGACGGGCGGGCGGGTCGAACTGGAGGGGGCGCGCTTCAGCCTCTTCGAGGGCATCACCGTCAGCAAGCTCAGGGTGTATCTGTCCGACGAAGTGCGGGAGCCTTTTTTCGAGGCCCCGCGCGTGCTCTTGAAGCACCGCCCTTCGGGGCTGCTGTTCCGCGGCCGGCTGGAACCGACCGAACTGGTCTGCGTCCAGCCGAGGGTGACGCTGATCGAGGACGTGGAGACGGGGCAGTTGAACGTCATGGGAATATTCTTGGCCGTGGAGCGTTCGGGGCGGCCGGGCAGGACGCTGGAAGAGCTGCCGGAAATCCGGCTGCGTGACGGGGAGTTGAGCCGCAAGGACCGGCAGTACGGCCAGGTCCTGCCGGTGGGGCAGGTCAAGGGGCTGAACGTCGCGCTTTTGCCCGATCCCGAAAAGCTGCTGTACCATCTCAGGTTTGAAGGTCCGGAGGAGGGCGGTTCGACGATGCGGGGCAGCGGCACCATCGACCTGGTCAGCGGCGAGACGCACATCAAGGGGCTGATCGGCCTGGCCCGGCTCGACGACGCGCTGCCGAGGAGATACCGGAAATGGCGGCAGCGGTACGGGCTGACGGGCTCGGCGAGCTGGGCGACCGAGGCCCGCGTAGGAGTGGCCTCGGCCTCGGCGCCTGGGGAGCTGGAGCAAGGCGTGGTCAAGCTCGTGGATGTTTCCCTGCAGCTGCCGCCCGAAGAAGGCGGGGTGAAGCTGGTCGGCGTCACGGGCGACCTGGTGTTTGACCGCGAGGGGGTGGAGATAAAGAAGCTCACCGGGCGGATCGCCGAGGCGGGCAAGGCCATTTTTGCCCTCAGCGGGCGGTACTACGGGTACGAGCCCGACAGCCCGTTCGAGGTGTCCGCGGAGATTCGCGAGTTGGACCTTCCTTTCGGCGAGGAGTTGGCCGGGGTCTGGGGGGGGAGCTACGCCCGGCTGAAAGAGCGGCTGAGCCTGTCCGGCCCCGTCGATATACAGGTGACGGTGCGCCGGGACGCGAGGCGGCCGATTGCCGTGGCTGGCTCGGCCGAACTGCGCGGTGTTTCGCTGACCTCGCCGAACTGGCCCATGCGCGTTGACGACGTGCGCGGCAAGGTGCTGTTGGGCGGGGACGCCATGAAGCTCATGGACCTTCACGGCTGGTACGGCCAGGCCGAGGTGACCATAACCGGCCAGGTGACCGGCGGGGCGGACAAGTCGGGGTACGATGTCCGGCTGAGCGCCCGGAATGTTCCCTTGAGCAAGGAGGTGCGCGACGCCTTGCCGGAGTCGTACCGGAAGGTGTGGGATTCGTTTTCCCCGCGGGGCAAGGCCGGTTTTGTGCTCCGCCAGGCGCGTCCGGCCGGGCAGGCCGCGGCCTCCACCACGCTCACGATCCAGTTGACCGGCGGGGCCTCGGTGGAATACTCGGGATTTCCCTACCGCATCGACCATGTCGAGGGAGAGGCGGTGGTGGATCACCGCGGCATGGTGATCCGTTCCGTCCGCGGCCGGGCCGGGCCGATGCGGTGCCTGGTCAGCGGCCAGGTCGTCCGCAAGGGCAAGCATCACGAAGTGGAAGTACGCGTGGAGGAGGCTACTGGTGTGCCGCTGGACGGGCAGTTGGCGCGGGCGCTGCCGGCAAAGGCCAGGGCGGCGTACGAGGCCTGCGGGCTCACTGGGCGGGCCAATGTTACCAATGCGGTCATCCGCCGCCGCGGCGACGGGCCCGTGGAGTTTGAAATCCCCGTGGCCCTCACCGACGCCGGCATCTGTCACCGCAGCTTCCCTTACCGCGTCGAGGGCGCCACCGGCGAGGTGAAGATCACGCCCGACGCCGTGGACATCGAGCACTTGGTGGGCCGGCACGGCCGGGCCAAGATCAACCTTCAGGGCCGGGTGCTCTTGAAGGACCCGGAGGGGGGAATGGACCTGGTCGCGGACGCCACCGAAATCTCCCTCGACTCGGAGCTGCGGAACGCCCTGCCTCCGGAGGCCGGGGCGTGGTGGGACCTGCTGGCCCCGACCGGCACGGCCGTTGCCACACTGAATCTGCGGAAGGTGCGGCCCCAGGCCGCGCCCGGACAGGCCCGGCCAGCCGACCTCCGGACGGACTATCGGGTGGTCGTTACCCCGCGCGACATGCGAATCCTGTATCGGCACTTTCCCGTCCCGTTGCGGCAGTTGACGGGCAAGGCCGAGATCGAGCCGGGCAGAATGAGGCTCAGGGCGTTCACCGGGCTGGCCGGGGAGGCCAGGGTCGCGCTGGACGGCGAGATCACTGTGGGCGCCAAAGGCGAGCAGGCCGACCTGAGCATCTCTACCGGGCCCGTGGCCCTGGACGAGACGTTCATTTCGTCACTGCCGGCGGGCATTGTGGGGGCCCTGCAACTGCGGCCGGGCGGCAGGGCGGCCTTTTCGTTGGCGAGTCTGAAGGTCCGCCGAGGCGCCGGTGCGGCGACCCGTCCGTCCGGCCCCCCGGCCGATACGCAGCCCAGCGTGCCCGTGGCGTGGTCGTGGTCGGGCAGCATCGCGCTGGACGAGGCCACTCTGGAACTGGGACTGGGGCACAAGACGGTCACCGGGCGGATCGAGGGCCGGATGGACTGCGCCGGCCCGATCGAGAGCCTGTGCGCGGACGCCAGCGTGGTGCTGGATAAGATGACGGTAGGGTCGCACCATTTGGGGAAGATCACCGCCCGGGTGAGCAAGTCGGAGTCGTCGCCGGTATTGAGCCTGGAGGAGATATCGGCTAAGGCCCTCAACGGTCGAATGGCCGGTTTTGCCAGGGTCCGGCTGGGCGAGCCGGCCCAGTATGGGCTGAGCCTGACGGTGGAGAACGTCGAGTTGGCCGAACTCCTGGCCAGCGGCCGGCCGGATTCAGAAGGTCAGTCCGAGTTCAAGGGGCTGCTCAGCGGCAGCCTGCGAATGACCGGCACCAGCGGCGACGATTCCTCCCGGCGCGCCACCGGCACGCTGCGTGTCAGCCGGGGCAAGCTCTACCGGCTGCCCGTGCTGCTGGGATTCCTCCATTTGATTTACCTGACGGTGCCGAGCGACTCGGCCTTCAGCAGCGCCGAGGTCAACTACTACCTCCGTGGGAACACGCTGGTCTTCCGCGAGATTCATCTCCAGGGCTCGGCCTTGTCCATGCTGGGCGCCGGCAGCATGGACATCAAGACCGAGAAGCTGAAGCTGACTTTCCTGGCCGGCCCGCCGCACAAGCTGCCGCGCCTGGCCATGCTCAGCGAGGTCATTGAAGGCATCGCCAGCGGGCTGGTGGCGGTCCGCGTCACCGGCACGCTGAGCAAGCCCAACAAGAGGGCCGTGCCCCTGCGAAACCCCAACGCCACCCTGCGCGAGCTGTACGAGCCCGACGCCCAGTAGCGGCGTTGCCTTGTCCCGCCGCCGCGGGTAGCATGCCCGGCAACATCCACCCAAACCAGAGTCAGCCGCCGCTGGCGGCGGGCAGCGGAGACGGGAACATGGCGAAAGCGAAAGTGGGCATCATCGGCGGCAGCGGATTGGGCGAGGCGCTGGCCGCCCAGGTCAAGGGCAGGCCCGCCAGCGTCAGCACCCCGTTCGGGGCTCCCTCGGACGCCATTGTCCAGACCGAGTTTGCTGGCACGCCGGTGGCCGTGCTGAACCGCCACGGCCCCGGCCACCTGATCAGCCCTTCCATGGTCAACTACCGGGCGAACATCTACGCCCTCAAGGCCCTGGGCTGCACCCACATCATCGCCTCCGGGGCGGTGGGTTCGCTGCGGGAGGAGATCAAGCCCAAGGACCTGGTGATCCCCGACCAGGTCATCGACAAGACCTCGCGCCGGGTGCCGACCTTCTTCGATGAGTTCTTCGCCGCCCACGTGGAGTTCGCCGTGCCGTTCTGCCCCGTGCTGCGGGAGCACCTGCTGGACTGCACCGAGGCCGTCAACACCACCGTCCACGACGGCGGCACGTACGTGTGCATGGAGGGCCCGGCCTTCTCCACCCGGGCCGAGAGCGAGATGCACCGCGCCTGGGGCGGCGACCTGATCGGCATGACCGGCATGCCCGAGGCCAAGCTCGCCCGCGAGGCCGAGATCGCCTACGCCATGGTGGCCCTGCCCAGCGACTACGACTGCTGGCGGCCGGCCCCCGCCCAGTTGAACAGGCACCAGCTGCTCAAGGAGATCATCGCCAATCTCACCGAGGCCACCACCAACGCCATCGAGCTGATCAAGGCGGCCGTGGGCCGCTTCGGCGAAATTGCCGACGTTCCCTCGCCGGCCCACTCCGCGCTGGAGCTGGCCATCTGGTCCAACAGGGAGAGAATCTCCCCGCAGGCGAAGAAGAAACTCGGCGTGCTGGTGGAGAAATACCTGTAGGGGGTGGCGTCTACGTTTGGCGGCCGCCGGCACGGCAGCTTCAAGGCCGGCCGCGGCGGCCCTGCAAGCGGCTGGCATTGGCCCCCTTCCGCGGCCGCGGTGAAACTGCTATCCTGAGGTGGTTATGTTCGAGGCCCTGACCGAGAAATTCGGCGACGTCTTCCGCAGGCTCTCCGGCCGGGGGCGGATCACCGAGCAGAACGTCCAGGAGGCCATGCGCGACGTCCGCCAGGCCCTGCTGGAAGCCGACGTGCACTACCAGGTTGTGCGCGAGTTCTGCGAGGCCGTCGTCCAGAAGGCCAGAGGCCAGGAAGTCATCAAGAGCCTTCACCCCGGCCAGCTCATGGTCAAGATCGTGCACGACGAGTTGGTGGAGCTGATGGGCCCGGTGGACACGCGGATCTATTACGTCTCGCCGCCGCCGACGATCATCATGATGGCCGGGCTTCAGGGCTCGGGCAAGACCACCACCTGCGGCAAGCTGGCCCGGCACGTGATAGCCCAGGGCAAGCAGCCGGGGCTGGTGGCGTGCGACCTTCAGCGGCCGGCCGCGGTGGAGCAGTTGGCCATCGTGGCCGAGCAGGCCGCCGTGTCCTGCTTCAAGATCCAGGGCGAATCCAACCCCGTGCGCGTGGCCCGGGAGGCCATCGGCTGGGCCGACAAGAATCAGCGCGACGTCCTCATCATCGACACCGCCGGCCGGCTGCACATCGACGAGGAGATGATGAAGCAGGCCGAGGACATCGCCAGCGCCATCCAGCCCCACCAGATCTATCTGGTCTGCGACGCCATGACCGGCCAGGACGCCGTCAACTCCGCCAAGGCGTTCAATGACCGGCTGGAGCTGGACGGGGTGATCCTCACCAAGTTTGACTCCGACGCCCGCGGCGGCGCGGCCCTGTCCATCAAGGCCGTCACCGGGAAGCCCATCAAGTTTATCGGCGTCGGCGAGAAGCTGGACCGGCTGGAGGAGTTCCACCCGGACCGCATGGCCGGGCGGATCCTGGGCATGGGCGACGTGGTCACCCTGGTGGAGAAGGCCCAGCAGCAGTTCGACGCCCAGCAGGCCGCCCAGCTCCAGGCCAAGATGGCCAAGGGCACCCTCACCCTGGAGGACTTCCTCGGCCAGATGAAGCAGATGAAAAAGATGGGCCCCATGAAGGAGATCCTCAAACTCATGCCGGGGGTGGGCAGCCAGCTTCAGCAGATGCAGGTGGACGACCGCGAGATCGATCGCATGGAGGCCGTCATCCACTCCATGACCGCCGCCGAGCGCCGCGACCCCGGCATGGTGGACGCCTCCCGCCGACGGCGGATCGCCCGCGGCTCCGGCACCGAGCCCCAGGACGTCTCCGGTCTGATCAAGAGCTTCAACATGGCCAGCGGCATGATGAAGCAGATGGCCGGCATGGGCCTGCGCGAGCGCATGGCCTTCGCCAAGCAGATGGGCAGCCTGGACCTGTTCGGCCGCGGGCCGAAGTTCAAGACCAAGCAGCGCTCCAAACGCCTCAGCAAGAAGGACCGCGAGAGGAAAAAGAAGAAGCGCCGCCGGTAGGCCGTTCCGTTACGACCGCAAAAGGCCCCCGGGAGGTGCGGCTTTACGGACTCTTTCCTGTTCCCGCCCTGTTGTTCCCGGCGCCGCCCCGCCCTCAGCCTCTCCGCCGCGGCCGAACGATTGCCGCAAGCGGCAGGAGGACCAGCGCCGCCGGCTCCGGCACGACCTGTAAGGTCGTGACGTCGTAGGTGGGCAGATACACGGCGTCGAGATACCGACCCGGGGCCAGCGTGCTGTCGAACAGCCGGCCGCCGTTGCCGCCGCCAATCCACTCGTCCAGCGTCGCTTCCACGTTGCCGACGACCATGACGGGCAGCCCGTTGCAGTCCAGCCGCGAGCCCTCGCCGATGAGCAATTCCTGCGTGTACAGGCCCTCGCGGCCGTCCGTCGGATGGCCCTGATCGTAGTCGTCCACAAGCACCACGCGGGCCGTGTCCTCGCCGCCGACCCGGACCGCCCCGAGGCGGAACTCCTCGCGCATGGGTTCGGTGGCGGCTTCCAGCCGGCTGATCTTGTCGGGCCCTCCCTCGAAGACGAAGGTGACGTTCCGCAAATCGCCCATCACGCCGTCATCACATTCCGGTCCGAGCTCCAGGTCGGCGCCGGCCAAGCGTATCACGCTGCCCGGTGCGGCGACCATGGCCCCATGATAGGCGATGTTCAGCAGCAGCCGTTGGTGAAGCGTGATGCTCGCCTGGGGACTCAGCAGCCTGAACTCCGTGTTGGCCGGATCGTCGCAACCGATCAACAGGGCCCCCGCGGTGAACGCCCCGCCGTGGACCTCAAACACCCCGTGACCCATAGTGACCGCATTGCTGACCTGGACCGCCCCGTTCACCTGGATGAACACGCCGTCGGGCGCATCCACGTGGTCGCATTGGCACACGCCGCCGTGAATGCGAAAACGGGCGGCGCCGCTGGAGACGCCCTCCAGGGCCATGGTTCCCCACGTGCTGACGCCCCCGTACTGCTCGAACGCGCCCCGCTGCACGATCCCCGATTCCGTGGCGAACTCACCCTCATGCAGCTCGTACAAAGAGTCCGTCTGACTGCCGGCGTAGATCAGCAAGGCGCCGCACCGGTTCACCCCGCCCGTCTGGATGAACTGCCCCCGGCCGTTAAAGCCGAGTCTCTCGTTGTCGGCCCAGAGCTCGCCGGTGCCGCTCAGCTCGTACACGCCTTTGCCCTCATAGTCGCCGACGTAAAGTCGGTCGGTGATCCGGGCCGACCCGCCGGAGTGGATGAAACGGCCGAACCCCTTCTCCAGCCCCAGCCCAACGTAGCGGGCTTCCAGCTCCCCCCCGAGCAGGCGGTACGTGCCCTCATTGGGCTCGCTGCAGCCGGCGACAAGCCAGCCGGCCTGCCGCAGGTTCGGGTCGAAGCGCTCGCCGGGACGGCTGGCCAGATAGGTTGCGGTGGTCTGAAGCGTCCCCGAAACCAGCTCGTACGTGCCGCGAGAGCCTCGATTGTAGGCCAGGTACAGCTCCGTAACCGTGTTGCTGCCGTCAAGGTGGCGAAAGCAGCCTGTGCCGGCATAGCCGACGCACTCGTTCGCGGCGTTCAACGTGCCGCCGCCGCTCAGCTCGTACACGCCGCTTACCACCGGCACGCAGCCGAGGTTGAAGGCCGGCAGTCCCACCCCGTGCACCGTCATGGCCCCGCCGTCCTGGGCGACCGTGCTGTCGAGCCCCACCGCCAGTTGCGAGCAGTGGGCCTCCTGGAAGACCTGCGCCTGCCCCCGGTTGCACACAACCGCCAGGTCCGCCGGCCCCGGCACGCCCTCACTCCAGTTCGCGGCATCGTGCCACGAGGCCGGTGAGGCCGGGTCCGCGATCCAAAACGTTCCGTGCGCCGCCTTGGACAACAGCAGTACGGCAACGGGCACGAGCACGGCGAAGGTTCGCTTCCTCGCTTGGTGCGGCTGTCCCATCCCGCAGCCCTCCTTCCTCCGAGCCGCTGGCTCCATTCCGGTCGCCCGCGGCAATCCGAGCCCGCCGACCGGCGCGGGCTGCGGCCGACGGAGGCGCAAAGCCCCTGCCCTCAGCACGAGCCAGGCGGAGCCTGCGGCTTGACCGGCCGCTGTGGCGGAAAAACCCTTCTGACCTGTGGGAACTCGGCCCGGCGGCCTGAGGCAGCACCGAAGCAGAGAACTCCGTCCTTACGCCTCCATCGTGAATACCTCTGCCACCCCCTCAAGCAGGCCGGATCAACAATCATTTTACCGCGAAAAGGGCTTTTGTCAAGGCGGCCGGGCTCCGCTAAGGTGTTGCAGCGGTCGACGAAACGTTTGTAGGCGCCGCCGGCAGGACGGGCATGTTTCCTGGCGGCAGGCGGAGCTTGGGAAAGGCAGTGAGATGTCAGCAGGCAACAGTATTGTGATGAAGCGTGAGGTTCCTGTCCGCCAGGAGGTGGACGTGTTCGTG
Organism: Phycisphaerae bacterium SM23_33; assembly: GCA_001303665.1. Classification (GTDB taxonomy): domain Bacteria; phylum Planctomycetota; class Phycisphaerae; order SM23-33; family SM23-33; genus SM23-33. Next base: position 8,722 of record LJUF01000152.1, read on the forward strand.
GCCGGCGGGGGGCCGGCGGGCGTGGCGGCGGCGGTGGCGGCCGCGCGACAGGGGGTGAGTGTCTTCCTGGCCGAGGGGCACAGCTGCTTCGGCGGCATGGGCACGGCCGGGCTTGTGCCGGCGTACATGCAGTTCGGCGACGGCGTGGATTTCCTGGCCGCCGGGATCGGCGAGGAGGTCCTCGACCGCCTTCATCAGGCCGGCGGCACCGGGCCCGACTACGACCCCAAGCACAAGACGCACGCCTCGGTCGGCATCAACGCCGAGGTACTCAAGCGGGTGTACGATGAGATGGTGGCCGGGGCGGGGGCGGAGTTCGCCTTCCACACCGTGCTGATCGACGTCCAGACTCAAGGCGAGCGAGTGGCGGCCGCCATCTGCGCGGCCAAGAGCGGCCTCTTCGCTGTTCGGGCGAAGGTCTACGTTGACTGCACCGGCGACGGCGACCTCTGCGCCTGGGCAGGGGCGCCCTTCGAGAAAGGCGACGAACAGGGCAACCTCATGCCCGGCACGCTGTGCAGCCTGTGGACCGGTGTGGACTGGCAGGCCGTCCGCGCCTCCGGCCTGGGCGGTGGGGACGGCAGGATCGAGCAGGCCTTCAAGGACGGCGTGTTCACCTACCAGGATCGCCACCTGCCGGGGATGTGGCGCGTCGGCGACGACGTCGGCGGGGGCAACATCGGGCATACCTTCGGCGTGGACGGCACTGACGAGCGCTCCCTGACCGAGGCCCTGGTCTGGGGCCGCAGGCTCGTGCTGGAATACGAACGCTATTACAAGGAGTACCTCAGGGGATTCGAGAAGATGAAGCTGGTGGCCACGGGGTCGCTGCTGGGGCTGCGCGAGACCCGGCGGATCATGGGCGACTACGTCCTTTGCCTGGACGACTTCAAGAGCCGTGCCGTCTTCGACGACGAGATCGGCCGGTACAGCTATCCGGTGGACATCCACCCGTCCAGGGCGGAGAAGCAGGCCTTCGACCGCTTCATGGACGAGTGGAAGAACCTCCGCTACGGCAGGGGCGAAAGCTACGGTATCCCCTACCGCTGCCTGCTGCCGCGGAAGCTCGCCAACGCCCTGGTGGCCGGGCGCTGCATCTCCGCCGACCGCTTCCTCCAGGGCTCGGTCCGCACCATGCCGGGCTGTTACATCACCGGCCAGGCCTGCGGGGCCGCCGCGGCCTTGGCCGTCCAGAAAGGCACCGACGCCCGCGGCGTGGACGTGAAGGACTTGCAGCAGCGGCTGCTCAAGCTGGGCGCGCACCTGCCGAACGCGGCGGCCGCGGGCAGGAAATGAACGGGTAGCGGCAGATGCGATGTCCTGACGTTGTCATGTCGGCGATGTCCCACCACCCGCGCTACCGAGCCGGGCCCATCGCCCGGGCCTACTGGCGCTTCACCGCGAGTTGGCAGCGCCGCGACGGAGGCCTGCGTCGCCTCGGCGGGCAGTGGTACCTGTTGGAGCTGGCCTCACGGTTCCGATTTCGGTCGATCCGCCAGATTCTCACCCGGAGCCTGCCCATGGCGGTGCGCTTACAGAAACGCGACGGCGGCTTCCTGCCGGACTGCCCCGCCCAAAGCGCCTGCCAGGTGGTGCTGGCATATTCGCGGCACGGCATGCTGGAAGAGTTGCTGGCACGACTCCGCTGTGATCCGAGGCCGCTGATCGAGACGTCGGAGGCCCCTCTGGCCGTCAGGACCCGCCGCGAGGCCCTGGGCCGGCATGACGGGCGGCTGGCCGGGCGCCTGGAGGCCGGGCTTCGGCGCAGGCAGCGGCGGGACAGCTCGTGGGGCGGCCTCATCCTGGCCACGGCCGAGGCGATCCACGGCCTGCTGGATTGCGGCGTGCGGCCGCGTGATGAGGCGGCGGGCAAGGGCTGCGAGTGGCTGCTGGGGCAGCAGCGGCCGATCGATCGGCGCCTGTTCGCAGGCGCCTGTTCGCCTTCTACACGACGGGCACCGCCCTGGCCGCCCTGTGCCGCTGCGGGCTGCACAGCCACCCGGCCGTCGTGAAGGGCTTCCGGGAGCTGCTGCGCCTCCGCGGGCCCGGCCGGAAGTACTACACCAATCATTGGTGCAACTGCGGCGCGGCGCGATGGGTGCGAACGGGCGCGGCCAAGTTCACCGACCGCATCTGAATGTTGCTGGTGGTGGAAAGGCGCACACGGTAGTCGGGAGTTTCCTGCGGTCGTAGCGGCCGGGCACGCCGCCGCGCGCCCTGCAAGGGCGAGGGGTCGTGGGCGGCGCCGGCGCTGAGCGGCCGGCACCGGGTCGCCCCCGCCCCGGGCGCGGGGCGACGGAGCCGCGGACCCTTTTGGAGCCATCGGCATGTCCACGGAAGAAGGGATCACCCCGTTTGGCGGCCGGGCCAAGTGGATCTGGTCGGACGAAGGGATCGTTCGGCCGCGCCCGGATTCCGGGCCGTTCCGGGTCCGGTATTTCCGCCGGAGCTTCGACGCCCCGCCGGGGGCGAGGCTGACGGTGCACGTGTCGGCCGACAGCCGGTACAAGCTCTGGTGCAACGGCGTGCTGGTCTGCCGCGGCCCGGCCAAGGGCGACGTGCAGCACCAGTTCTACGAGACCGTGGACGTGTCGGAGTTCCTCCGCACCGGCCGGAACGTCCTGGCGGCCCAGGTGGAGTATTACGGCGACGTCTGGTGCACCTACGACGAAGGCGGAGCGAGCGTCTCGCAGATGACGGCGTGTCCGGGCTTCGTGCTGGACGGCGTGCTCCGCGGCGCCGGCGGCGCCGCCGTCGAAGCCCTCCACTCCGACCGGGGCTGGCGGGTGCTGGTGGACCGCGCGTATCGGCATCAGATCGACTCCGTGTACAGCCACTGCATTGGATTGATGGAGGATTTCGCGGCCGCGGATTACCCCTGGGGCTTCCCCGAGGCCGGCTTTGACGATTCGGCCTGGGCTGACGCCCGCGAAGTCACCGAGGCGCTGCGGCTGGACGCCGGCCGTGACACGTACGTGCCGCATCGGCTCCTTCCGCGGATGATCGCGCCGCTGGAAGAGTCGCCGCCGCGCAGGTTCAAGACGGCCTTCCGCAGCCCCACGGGCGAGGACCTGCCGGCCTGGTCGGCCATGCTGGCCGGGCGGGGCCCCGTCAGTGTGCCGCCGAAAACCAGCGCCGTCGTCCTGATCGACGTGGGCGAACTGACGACTGGCTACCCGCGGGTTCGCTTTTCCGGCGGGGCCGGCGCAGCCGTCACGCTTCGCTACGCGGAGGCCCTGACCGACGAATCCGGGACCAAGACCTCGCGCGACGATCTTTCCTTTGGCGACGCGCGGGGCTACGGCGACGTCGTCCGCCCGGACGGCTCGGCGCGCGTCTACGAGCCGTTCTTCTGGCGGGCGTTTCGATTTGTCCGCGTGGAAATCACCACCGCCGCCGAGCCGCTGACGATTCACTCGCTGGGTTACGTGTTCACGGCCTATCCGTTCGAGGCGCTGGCCCGGGTGGAGGCCTCGGACCCGGACGCGGCCGCCATCTGGGACGTTTCCTGGCGGACGGTCCGGCTGTGCGCTCACGAGACCTATGAGGACTGCCCGTATTACGAGCAGCTCCAGTACGGCGGGGACACGCAGGTGCAGGCGATGGTTTCCTACGTCGTGGCCGGCGATGCCTCGTTGGCCCGGCAGTGGCTGTACCAGTTCGACTGGTCCCGGCTGCCGGAGGGCCTGACCCGCAGCCGGTATCCCTCCCGCGTGCCGCAGGTCATCCCGTTGTTCTCGCTGCACTGGGTGATGGGCATCCACGATTACTGGATGTACACCGGCGACCTCCGGGCGGTGGTCGAGCTGCTGCCGGGTGTGCGGCAGGTGCTGGAGTTCTTCGGCCGGCATCTCAACGACGACGGCACCGTGGGCAGGATGCCGGGCTGGATGTTCGCCGACTGGTGCCCGCAGTGGCCGCCCGCCGCCGGGGCGAAGGGCTGCCCGCCGGGAGCTGAGCAGGGCCGCTCCGCCCTGGTGAGCCTGATGACGGTCGAGGCCCTGGACCGGGCGGCTGAACTGGCCGCGGCGGCCGGGGAGGATTCGGCTGAGCTCACCCGCCGGGCCCAGGCCTTGCGGGAGGCCGCGCACCGGGTCTTCTACGATGAGTCCCGCGGCCTGTACCGGGACACGCCGGACGCTGAGATCGCCAGCGCCTACACCAACGCCCGCGCCATCCTGGCCGGCATGCCCTGCGACGCAGCGGCCCTGGCCGAGCGGATCGTCCGGGATGACGCCCTCTGTTCGCTGACCTATTTCAGCACGTACTTCGCCTGGCGGGCGCTGGCGGCGGCCGGACGCTACGAGCTCATGCGCGAACTGCTGGGGCCGTGGCGACGTATGATCCAAGAGGGGCTGACGACCTGGAAAGAGGACCCGCGGGGCGACCGCAGCGACTGCCATGCCTGGGGCTGCGGCCCGATGGTGGAGTGCGTGCGGGAGATCCTCGGCGTCCGCCCGGCCAAGGCCGGCTACGCCGCCATCGGCATCCAGCCCAAGCCGGCCGGGCTGAAGTTCGCCCACGGGCGGGTGCCGCTGACCCGCCTGAGCGGCCGGCAGCCGGCGAAGTTCGTTCACGTGGATTGGCGGGTCGAAGCCGGCCGGTTCATCCTGCGGGCCGAGAGCCCCAAGGGCGTCCCCTGCCTGGTCAGGCTGCCCGACGGCGCCGAAAAAGAATTTCCCGGCGGCGGGGCGATGTCAATGGAAGCCCGGCTGTGACGCAATGGGATGGGCGGAAATAAGTTAAGTTTTTTTTGCAGTTGGACGAAATGAACTGTTGACTACGGTTTCGCGGATGCTATAGTTATATAGTGCAGCCCAGGGCGCTGGATGAGTGTGCATTCCATCCCTGGTAAAAGGCAGCTTATCTTCGACGTGAAAGACCTTCGACTGACACTGGTGGCAAAGCTGACGGCCGGTTAGGCCCATCGAGGCGGGCGGACCGTAAAGCCACCAGCCAGTCGGCGGTGGCTTTTTTGCTGCTGCATCGAAGGCGGCCTGATAGAGACCGCCGGGCTTCTTGATAACCACGAGGAGTCTGAAGCGATTGCCCGGGGGTCGCGGCCAGCCGGGCGCAAACGGGCCAGGGACGGGCTCGTAGCTCAGTTGGTTAGAGCGCACCCCTGATAAGGGTGAGGTCGTTGGTTCGAATCCAACCGGGCCCAGTGCAAGGGACTGCCCGTTTTCCATTGCCAACTGTGGGCCTTTGCCAGGGATGGCCGTGGGGCAGTCGGGCGGCTGGCGTCCCCGGCGTTGTGAATTCAGTTGGGGACGTAGCTCAGCTGGGAGAGCGGCTGGTTTGCAACCAGCAGGTCGCCGGTTCGAGTCCGGTCGTCTCCATGCCGGGGGCGGCGGGGACCGACGGCGTTGCCCGCGGAGAGCGGTGAAGAAAATCTTCGCCTCCGGGTCCGAAAAGTCTTGCCTGGAGGCGGAGGATTGGGTAAAAAGCTTGGTTCTCGTGCCCTCAGGGGCGCGAGAGTCTGGCGGATAGATTGCACCGGCCGATAGGGCCGGCGGCGAGTGGTTCAGGCTCTTTGACAACTTCATAGGGTTAGCACGATGCGGGAGGTTCACCGAGATCCGCTCGCGCCAAGCGAGGTTGCTTGGCGCGCGTGGATGAGCGCCAAGGCGGCTTGAGAAGGGCCGCGGGATTGATCGCCCGCGGACCCGCACACGTTATCGCGGGCCGGTCTGCCCCGTGCGGGCCGGGCCGGTGATAAATGTGATCAAGCTACTAAGGGTATACGGTGGATGTCTAGGCGTGATGAGGCGATGAAGGACGCGGCAGGCTGCGAAAAGCCCAGGGGAGCTGTCAAACGAGCTTTGATCCTGGGATCTCCGAATGGGGCAACCCGGCGCCACAGTGCAAGCTGATGGCGTCACCGGCGGCTGAATGCATAGGCCGTCGGGGCGAACGCAGGGAACTGAAACATCTAAGTACCTGCAGGAAAGGAAATCAACAAGGGCTGCGCGGGCGATTCGTCGCTCGCGGAGCCCGGAGACTCCGTCAGTAGCGGCGAGCGAAAGCGGATCAGCCCAAACCCGCCGAAAGGCGGGGGTTGCGGGCGCCGATCGGGAGTTACAAAGGCAGCGGCAGCCGAAGAGTCTGGAAAGGCTCACCACAGAAGGTGACAGTCCTGTAGGCAAAACCGCCAGCCCTCCGCGGGGCTCCTGCGGGCGTTAGTCCGCGGGGGCCCTAACGGTTGGCGTTCCAGAGTAGCGCGGAGCTCGTGGAACTCCGTGTGAAACTGGGGGGCCCACCCTCCAAGGCTAAGTACTC
>LJUF01000153.1 GCA_001303665.1 Phycisphaerae bacterium SM23_33
CCATCTCCTTCCAGGTGACGAACGTGCTGCCGTCGGCGTGGAACGCCCGCACGCCGGTCACCTGCGGCGAGACCTGGCTGGCCGGGCCCTCCCCGGTGATGCGCAGCTCCATCTGGTCGGGCCGCCACTGGTAGAATTCCGCCACGAAGAACTTCACCGCCCCGGCCTTATCGGCGACGGCCCGGCCGACCGGGCTGGTGACGTCGAAGCTGCGGTACCAGGGCGGCTCGAACTCCAGCGGCTCGGCGTTTTCGGGCGGCGCCTCCTCGCCGGGTGCCAGGGCATACACCCGCACCGGGCGGAGCCACTGGCTCTGCCGGTCCTCCAGCCCCTTGCCGCCGCGCAGGGCGATCAGCGACGCCCGGTATATCTTCGCCCCGGCGGGCAGCGACGAGATGTCCACCGCCACCACGGAGCCGGCCTTTGTCCCGGTGATGGTCAGCTTGCCGGGGTGCGTGGAATGGGTCTTCCCGGCCGGGCCGAACGTCTCGCTGACCACCTCGCCCCGGCTGGGGGCGACCAAGGCGCACACAACCGCCGCTGCGATCACCCAAGCGATTTTTCGAAACATTCTTTCTCTCCATGCCACCTAAGGGCAGCCTGGCCTTGGGGCGCGTGGGCCTCGCCCAAGGCCCGGAATCCGAACCGCACAATCTTCAATTGTCAATCCGGAATCGTGGACCCCGGCCGCCTCATGCCTGCGGCCGCTTGGCCTGCTCGACCATGGCGATGATGTTTTCCAGCGGCGTGTCGGACTGGATGGCGTGGGAGGGGCCCAGGATGTAACCGCCGCCGCGCCCGACCACCTCGATCATCCTGCGGGTGTGGGCCGCCACCTCGGCCGGGCTGGCCCGAGGCAGCAACTGCTGGATGTCGATGCCGCCGTCCAGCGTGAGCCGGTCGCCGAAGGCCGCCTTCAGCTCGAACGGGTCCATGCCCGCCGCCAGGGCCTGCACGGGATTGAGGATGTCCACGCCGATCTCGATCAGCTCGGGGATGATCTGGCGGACCGACCCGCAGCAGTGGTATCGCAGCCTGGCGCCGTGTTCGTGGGCCAGGTCGCAGAAACGTTTCACGCGCGGCTTGATGTACTCCCGCCACATGTCCGGCGAGATGAACAGGCCGCGCTGCGAGGCCACGTCGTCGTTGTACTCAAACAGCGCGTACCGCCCGCCGCCGGTTTGGAGCATCCGCCGGGCCCGCGGCAGCAGGTAGTCGATGATGTGGTCCATCAGCCGACAGGCGAATTCGGGATTCAGCGCCAGGTCAGTCAGGAAGTTCCCCATGCCGCGCATGAAGTGGGCGATCTCGAAGAACCCGCGGGAGTGGCCGTGGGTGGCCTTGTCGGCGTTGGCGGCCAGCGCCGCGGGGATCTGGGAGTAGTCCCACGCCTCGGGGCTGGGCCAGGGGAAGCTCTCCAGCTCCTGCACGGTAGCGGCCTGGGCCAGCGGGGGCGGCCCGGCCAGCTCCATGTACACCTGCGCCCCCGCCGGCACGGGCCGGAACGGCACCCGCCAGATGTCCAGGTATCGCCCGTCCGCGGTCAGCTCGATGGTGGGATCGGCGTAGGCCCGGTCCGACGCGGCGCCCGGGAACGTCGGCCCCACGGAGATCACGTCCTGGCCGGACCAGTCCAGGAATCCCTGCTCGTCCAGGCCGAGGCGATCGCAGAGCTTTTGCTTGATCTCCGGTGCGAAGGCCAGGGCGATGGGCACGCGATCCGGCTGCTGGTGCGCCACGGCCGCCAGGACCCGCTGTCTGGAATTCATCTGTTGCACGCTCGATCGGGGAGCCGATTTTTCACCGGCGAAGCGCGGTCTGCGGCTTGGCCGACTGTGCGCAATTTGCACATGACTTGCACCGGCCGGTCAAGGCAATTATCCTCCCTGCGACAAATCGGCCGCCGCCGGCGTCGTGGAAGACGAAACATCCAGGGAGGCCCGGCATGGACGCAGTGATTATTTCGTTCGTCGGCCTGTGCCTGCTGCTGGGAGTCGGCCACCTGCTGCGGATGCGGGTGCGGCTGCTGCGGAAGCTGTATCTGCCCTCGTGCGTCATCGGGGGGCTGTTGGGGCTGGTGGTCATCCAGGCCGCGAGGTGGCTCGGGAGGCCGGTGCCGGAGGCGTGGACGGCCGGGTGGAAGGCCCTGCCGGGCCTGCTGATCAACGTGGTCTTCGCCTGCCTGTTCCTGGGCGTGGCCCTGCCGAAGCTCTCGACCCTGTGGAAGCGCGCCGGGCCGCAGCTGGCCTACGGCCAGGTGGTTGCCTGGGGCCAGTACGTGGTCGGCGTGGGGCTGGTCATGGTGCTGCTGGGGCCGGTCTTCGGCGTCAACAACATGTTCGGCGGGATCGTGCCGGTGGGGTTCGAGGGCGGCCATGGCACCGCCGCGGGCATGGGGCCGACCTTCGCGAAGCTCGGCTGGAAAGAAGGCCAGGACTTCGGCCTGGCCAGCGCCACGGCTGGCATCCTCAGCGCCGTGGTCGTGGGGATGATCCTGATCAACTGGGCGGCGCGGAAGGGCTACACCGTCCGCCGTCAGGCCGTTGAGAGCGTCCCCGAGGACGACACCATCGCCGTCATCCCCGTGGATCGCCGCCCCAGCGCCGGCCGGCTCACCGTCTCCTCCGACGCCATCGAGTCGTTCACGCTGCACGTGGTCGTTGTGGCCGTCGCCGTTGGGATTGGCTTGCTGCTTCAGAAAGGCCTGGTGCAGGCCGCGAACGCCGCCGGCGCCGTCCTCCCGGAGAAGGCCCAGCGCGCCGCGAACACCATCGCCGGCAGCTTCCCGCTGTTTCCCCTGTGCATGCTGGGCGGGCTGCTGATCCAGCTCTGCGAAGACCGCTTCGACAAGCACCGCCTCATCGATTACGGGCTGACCCGCCGCATCCAGAATACCGCCTTGGACTTCCTGGTGGTGGCGGCCATCGCCACCATCCGCATCGAGGCGCTGGCCAGAGGATTGGCGCCGTTTCTCATCATCGTGGCCGCGGCCATCGCCTGGAACGTGCTGTGCCTGCTGGCGCTGGCCCGGCGGATGCTGCCGGACGCCTGGTTCGAACGATCCATCGCCGAGATGGGCCAGTCCATGGGCGTCACCGCCACGGGCCTGCTGCTGCTGCGGGTGGTGGACCCGGATTACGAATCCCCGGCCGTGGACGCCTTCGCCTCCAAGCAGTTGCTGCACGAGCCGTTCATGGGCGGGGGGCTGTGGACCAGCACGGCCATCCCGCTGCTGGCCACGGCCGGACAGCTGCCGGTCTTCCTGATCGCCTGCGGGGCGGTGGCCTTCTGGATCGTGCTGACCTTCGCGGCCAGGCTGAACAGGATGACGGCCTGAACGGGCCGAGGACTACCGCGGCCACAAGGGCCGGGGCTTGGGCGGGGGGCCCTCCGCCTTTTTCAATGCCGCGGCGAAGGCGGCGTTGTGGGGCTGGGCCAGTTCGGCCTGAAAGGTCTCCTCGTCCGTCCAGCGGACGGAGCCGCTATGGTACAGGATGTTCCGGCCGTCCTTGTGATTGCCCCTGAAGTCACAGGCCACGATGGTCGTGCGCTCGGCGTCGGGGCCGCTGGCGGGAAGGAAGAAATAGTCTGACGGCCGGTTGCCCTTCGCCATGGGGCACTTGAAAAGCTGGGCACTGGTTCCTGCGGCGATCAGAGCTTGCACGTTCGGGGGAGGCACATCGTAGTCGGCCAGGTAGATGTGGTAACCCTTGCCGATGCTGTTAAGGTTCGCGGCGCAGGCGGCCCGCTGAGGCATCCGCGGTCCCAAGCGGAACCACGGCGCGATGAAGCCGAAAAAGACGTACAGCCACACGCCCGCCGTGGACAGGCAGACCCCTGCCACGGCCCTGGCCCTGCGGCGCGTCCTGCCGGCCAGGGCGAGCACACCCAGGGCCAGCCCGACCAGCCCCAGCGGCGGGCCGACCAAGGGGATGAAGCTGGCGATGCCCAGCCCCAAAGACCAACCGGCCCACTTGTCCTTGCGCTCCCGGTCGGACGCATCCCCCCGGGGCGCCGGCACGGATTGAGGCGGCTGGTTCATCGCTCTTTCCGTAGGCCAGGGGGGACGGGACGATCCGCAACCCCGAGGGACAGAGCCCGCTCAGTCCACAGCCCGCGGCTGGCTTGCGGTCTCGGCCTTTTTCAATGCCGCGGCGAAGGCGGCGTTCTGGGGCTCGGCCAGCTCGGCCTGGAAGTCGGTCTCCGTCAGCAGCTCCACCGTGCCGCCGTGGCGGAGGACGTTGCGGCCGCCGGCGGGTCCGCCGGTCAGCCCGCAGGCCACCAGGGCCCGGTCCTCGGCGTCCTCGGCGGGCGGGAAGTAGAAATAGTCGCGTTCCCGGCCGGTCCCGCCCATGGGGCTCTTGAGCATTTCCGGCGCTATCATCCCGGCGTCTACCAGGGTCTGAAGGTCCGGCGGGGCGGTGCCATCGTTGTCGTCCATGTACATCTGGATGGCCATGGCGATGCTGTTCAGTTGGGCCGCGGACATGCTCTGGGCCATCTGGGCCGGGATGCGCCCAACCGTCTGCTGTACGGAGGAGACCAGACACCGGACGGCGTATACGAGCACCGTCGGCGTGACGATCAGGCCGATCAGGCCCAGGACGATCCCGGCTGCGGCCATGCCCTTGCCGCGGCGGCGCTGGGCCAAGGAGACGATCCCCAGCGAGATGGCTACCAGGCCCATCACGATCCCCAGCGGCGGGATCAGGGCGATCAGCCCGCAGACCAGCGCGCCGACGGCAAAGCCGGCCGATGGCTTGATGATGAACTGCGCCGGCTGGCTCGGCGGGCCCGGCGGCATGAATGATGGCGGCTGGCTCATTGATCGTTCCTTTCCATCCTCGAACGCAACCCGTCGTCGGCGTCTCGCGGCGGCTCAGGGCCCCTCCACCTTGCGCAGGGCCTCGGCGAAGGCGGCGTTGTAGGGCTGGGTCAGCTCGACCTGGAAGGCGGCTTCGGACAGAGTGCGAACCATGCCCGTGTGGGTCAGAACACTTCGCGTGCCGTCGGGGTGGTTGCCCTTGAAGTCGCAGGCAATGATGGTCAGCGGGTCGGCGTCCCCACCGGCGGGCAGGTAGAAGTAATCGGAGCGCCGGCCGGTCCGGGCGGAAGGACACTGGAACGCCTTGGCCGCCGTCCCCTGGCGAATCAAGGTGTCGATGTCCGGCGGTGGGGTATCGTACTTGGCCGCGTAGATGAGGTAACCCTTGCCGATGCTGTTGAGGTTGGCCGCGCACACGGAGATCCTGGCCGAGTTGCGGCCATGCCGGAAGGCCGGCACCAGGATCGCCACCAGCAGCGCCGGCATCAGCAACAGGCTCACGGTGCCGGTGACGATTCCCGTGATCGCCATCCCCCGCCGCAGGGTCTTCTGGGCCAGCGCCACGATGCCCAGGATCAGCCCGATCAGGCCAGGTACTGGCCCCATGATCAGGCTGCACAGCCCCAGCACGAGGGCCGCCACGGCCATGCCATTGCCGCGGCCGGCCGCGGCCGGGGGCGGCCGGGGGCGGAGCTGCCGGAAACGGTGGTTGGATTTGGGTCATTGGTCTTCCCTTTCCATGAGTTGCCCTCGGCAGCCCCTTTCCATCCCCACGGTGCCCGCCAGGCGCAGCCCCTTAATAACCGCCCCGCCGGCCTGCCCGCAAGGGTATTCCGGGCAATGGCGAACAGGGGAAGAACAGACGGCTGAGGTTCTCTCGTAGGCCGTCGCGGGCCCCACGACGTCGGGCTCACGCCGAAGCTTTTCTCTGTGCCCTCTGTGTGTTGCTGGCGGCATCCGTTGGGCACGCCGGCCGGTGGTCTACGGAGCCACCGATAGCTTCACGTACTTCATCCGCGGCAGGTCGGCACCGGCGACCTGGACGCTGGCCTCGAAGGGCAGCTTGTCGATCTGCCTGGTGAAGGTCTTTTCCTTGCCTTGCTCTTCCCAGGCGTATTCCAGCGTGAGGCGGTTTTTCTTCAGGTCGGCGCCCTCGGCCGCGGCGACGCGGATGGTGTTCTTGCCGGGCATGAAGTAAGGCAGGGCGTACATGTTGTTCATGAAGACGGTGGTGATCTTGAAGCTGTCGAGGCCGACGTCGGAGACGTTCGTCCCGGCGGTCATTTCAAACTTCACGAAGTAGCGGTGCGAGGCCCAGGCGGCGTTCTTGAGGCTCACCTCGCTGAGTTTCTGCCGGCCGGTCTTTTCGGCGGCCCAGACCTTTTGCCAGTCGCCCTTTGGGCCCTTGGCGTGGACGGCAAGCACGTCGCCATCGTCCTTGCGCAGGGCCTCCGCGTCCAGCCAGGCGTCCACGGCCACGTAGGGCGAGTCGATCACGAAGGTGATGGAAGCGGGCTTCCCCGCCGCGGCGGGATGCAGCTTCGGGGCGGTCTTGTCCTGGTAGCCGGCCTTGGCGCCCTTCATGCCGTCCGGGGCTAGGCCGTCGGTGAAGGCGTCGGTGGCCAGGTCCGGCTCGTACGCCATCCGCCCGTTACCGTAGTAGCGCTTGATGCCGTAGACGACGCGGTCGCCTTCCTTCCGGTTCACGATGGCGTAGGGCTTCCAGTAGGGCCAGTTGACCGGGTCGTTGGCGTCGATGCTCTGGCCCGTGCAGCCGTGGTGGGGCTGGGTCCACTTCGTCTCGCCGGCCTGGTGCCAGCTCTTGCCCTCGTTGCCCCAGACGCGGGTGATGGTCTCGCCCCGGCGGAGGTTGATGATGAGGCGTTTTTTCGGCACGCCCGGGCTGCCGCCGGTCCGGGCGGTGGCGGCGTAGTTGGTGCCGCCGCGGGGGTCGTCGCGGCACTGGAAGTAGGGCTTGGAGGCCCGGCCTTCCTCAACGGCCTGGGTGACGAGGGTGGGGTCTGCCTTCATTTCGGCGCAGCTGGCGACGGTGCCCTTGCGGTTGAGGGCGTACCAGCCCACCTGGCAGTCGAACATGTGCCAGCCGCCGTCGTAGAAGGCCTCCGCGATGACGTGGTTCGTGGGGTGCATCGTCCGGGCCTTCAGCCCACCCGCGCCGCAGATCTGCACGTACATCGTGGACTGGTACCCGCACAGGGCGAAGCCATAGCTGTTGATCAGCTCGAGGGAGTCCCAGGTGGGGATGTGCGGCCAGTGGAAGTGCATTCGGCGGACGAAGTACCAGGTCGCGATGGCCTTCTCCTCGTCCGTCTTGCAGTCCCGGTACAGGTCGCGGGCGATGCTGGCCAGGCTGGAGCAGTCGATGCTCCGGTCGGTGGTCACCTTGACGTCGGGGATGCCGGCCACGGCCGGGGCCGCCAGAAGCGAAACGAGTCCGAACAGGCAAATCCAATTACCGATGCTCATTGCGTTCTCCTGTCAAGAATCTCAGGTACCAGCGCCTGGTATATCTTAAACAGTCGCTCAGGCCTTGTGATGCTCCAAATCTTGCCGCGTGTTGCCAATCGACAATCGGCGATCAAGAATCGACAATCGGCAATGGAAGATGTTGAGCACGGAAGACACCATCGTGGCCGTCAGCAGCGCCGCCGGCCCGGCGGGGCGGTCGATCGTCCGGCTGTCGGGGCCGGAGGCGATCCCGCTGGCGGAGGGCGTTTTTTCCCAGCCGCTGGCGGAGCTGGGTGGGTTCCGCGTCGCCGCGGGCGAGGTGGTGGTGGATGCGCCGTTGCCGGTCA
>LJUF01000154.1 GCA_001303665.1 Phycisphaerae bacterium SM23_33
CGCGAGCCGCTCGATGGCTCCCACGAAGAGGCCTGGGTGAAGAACGAGGTCTTCGCGCTGAAGTCCGGCTACCGCCCGGGCCGGCAGCCGCAGATGGACGACAAGCCGCTGGCCATCGCCCCGCCGTGGCACGACCACTTCGACGCCACCGATGTCGTCCGCCAATGGGTGGCCGGCGGAAGGACCAATCACGGGCTGTACGTCAAGTCGCTGCGGAAATGGATCAGGGAAGGCACCCGGCTGGAGATCGTCTACGAGGGCAAGCTCGGAAAAGTCCCTAAGCAGGTCACCGGCCTGAAGGTGTTCCACCGGGCCGGGCAGACCTTCATCACCTGGACTGAGATCGAAGACCCCTTCGGCGATCGGGCGGTGACCTGGGGCGAGCTTCGCCAGCAGATCGCGACGATGGACCAGAAGCGGATCCTCCGCTACCGCATCTGCCGGCACAGCAGGCCGATCGACAACAAGTCCATCGCCGAGGCCGAGCTGCTGGCCGAGGCCAGGCCGCTGTCGGGCTTCAACGTCAATTCCTGGTCGAAGGAGCGGCTGATCAACCAGACGGTGTTCGGCGACGAGGACAAGGGCGAGCTGGGCAAGTACGGCCCGTTCAGCGGCTGGGACCGGGACTCCGGCCCGGGCGGCCGGCTGATCATACCCCGGTTCGCCATCGCCGACGGCAAGCCGCTGCCGCCCGGCACGGGGCTGTACGTCCACTCGGCTTCGGCCGAGGAAAAGGCCTATTACGCCGTGGTCACGTCCGTGGACGGCACGGCCAACACGGCCGACTTTTCCCCCGGCAACAGCCTCCCCGAGCCTGTGTCCGAGTCGCCCGCGACCTGGGAGCCGGTGCTCCAGCCGGCCGGGGCCGAATTCGGCTTCGACTTTCCCGGCAAGAAGCTCTTCTACGTGACCTGGGTCGGCCCGCCGCTGTCGAACGTCCCTTGCCGGTATTTCAACTGGAGCGTGCACCTGCCGCCTGAGGGCCTGCCGCCGGAAAAGACGCGGCCGTGCCCTCTGAACGTCTCCTTCCACGATGAAGGCTTTTCCTACGCCAAGCCGATCCGGCGGTTCGACCGCTCGGCGGTGCAGGTCGCCGGGCACGACTTCGACCCGGTCAGCGGCTGGTACGGCTACCACGAATGCCTGGGCACCTTGCGGAGCTGGAGCGAGGGCAAAGTCCAGCCCTACACCGAGCGGCGGCTGCTGGCCTTCATGGCCTGGGCCGCGAGGCAATGGCGGATCGACCGCGACCGCTGCTTCACCGACGGCCGGGGGATGGGCGGCATGGGGGCGATCCACTTCGCCTGCAAGCATCCCGAATGGTTCGCCTACGTCCTGAACGACGTCGGCGCCGTCTGCGGCCGCGACTCCAACCACCTGCCCGCCCTGGAGGCCGCCTGGGGCCGCGTGGACTGGGGCCTGGAGAACGACCAGGCCGTCAACGTCTGGGACTGGCAGGACCTCACCTGGTTCGTCCGCCGGAAAGGCCCGGCCTGGGACCTGCCGGTGCTGTCCATCTCGCCCTGGGGCCACACCGCCTGGCTGGAGCGATATCCGCGGAAGGTGGTGCCCGACCGCAACGCCCGCTGGATGAGGAGCCAC
Organism: Phycisphaerae bacterium SM23_33; assembly: GCA_001303665.1. Taxonomy (GTDB): domain Bacteria; phylum Planctomycetota; class Phycisphaerae; order SM23-33; family SM23-33; genus SM23-33. The sequence continues at coordinate 1,603 of LJUF01000154.1, forward strand.
CGCGACTTCACCGTCCTGTTCAAGGCCCTGATGGACAACCGGCACATGTTCTTCACCGACTTCGACTGGGGGCCGACCCTGGCTATCCTGCCGCAGTGGATGGACGTGACCGCCGGGCCGGTGCCCGCCTTCACCAACAGCACCAACAAGAAGGTCCGGGACACCGACGACGGCCCGTTCATCTTCTTCGAGCCCTCCGGCTCCAGCCCCTCCGGGTGGATCCATTGGAACCATCGCTGGCGCAGCGACGCCGTGGACCGCCCCGACCGGCTGGAGATGACCCTGTATGTTACTGGCGGCAATGAGGTCACCGCCGACGTCACCTTCCGCCGGGCCAGGATGTTTCACCCGAAGCCCGGCCAGACGTTCCGGTGGTCCAACACCTGCCTGGCCCAGGGAGGGCGCACGTGGGAGCTTCGCAACGTGTGGCAGAAGTACCCGCAGCAGAAGGAAATCCAGAGCGGCACCGTCACCGCCGACGAGCACGGGCTGATCACCATCAAGGGCGTGACCGTCCTGCCCACGGAAAACCGGATCGTCGTTCAGCCATAGGAGGCCGCCCCATGCCAAAACTCGCCATCATCCTCAGCGCCGCCTGCCTTCTCGCGGCCGCGCCCGCCGCGGCGGACTTCGTCACCGAGCGATGGGGCCCTTCCGGGCGCTGCCGCCACGCCGGCGCCGCCAGCTTCCAGGCCGCCCCCGGCGGCGGCGTGGTGGCGAAGTTCGACCTGTCGAAATTGCCCAGGCGGGCGGGTATTTACCGCGCCCGGCTGCGGGTGGCGGTGCCGGCCGGGCCGGGCCCGCTGAAAGAGCCGATCCTCGTTGAGCCGCTCATGGCCGAGGTCTCCGGCAGCGGCCGGGCCGCGGGGCAGGAGCCGCTGCCGCTGGTCGGGCCCAGGTACCGCAGCTTCGACGCCACCGACGTCGTCCGCCGCTGGGCGAGCGGCAAGCTGGCCAACCACGGGCTGTGGGTCCGCGCCCCCGGCGGCTGGGACCGGCTGCGGACGTACCTGGAGATCAGCTACGACGGCAGGCTGAAGGACCCGCCGCCGCCCGTCACCGGCCTGAAGGCCTTTCACCGCGCCGGCCAGGTGTTCCTCACCTTCGACGAGGTCGACTGCCCCTTCGCCGGCAAGCAGGAGCTCAGTTGGGACGAGATGAAGGCCCTCCAGCAGAAGCTGGCGGCCGGCAAGCTCGCCGAAGTCTGCTATCGCGTCTACCGACACACCCGGCCGATCACGGCCGGGAACCTGCGCGAGGCCGAGCTGCTGGACGAGGTGGAGCAATTGTCCGCCTTCGACGAGCGGATGATCCAGACGGAGTGGAAGGGCGAGCGGATCAAGAACGTCCGCGTGGGCCAGGCCAGGGTGCCGCGGGTGTGCGTGGAGCCGCTGAAGGAGGTGCCGGTCGGCACCGGCGTGTTCGTGCGGACCTCCGAGCAGGCCGGTGAGTTCTACTACGCCGTCATCTCCGCCGCCGACGGGGTGGAAAACACCACCGCCATCCATGCCGGCAACAGCCTCCAGAAGCCGCTGAAGGAGACCGTCGCCCGCCCCCAGCCGATCCTCCACCACGAGGAGGAGCACATCTACGACAAGCCCCGGGGCCACCGCTTCTACCTGCTGTGGACCGACCCGCCGCTGAGCAACGTGCCCAACTACTACCACATGGGCGTGACCTTCCCGCCCGAGTTGCCCAAGCAGCCGGCGCCGCTGTACGTGGAGGCCTGGTGGTGGGACAACGGCTGGGCGGGGTCGGGCGCTCGCCGCGCGATCCCAGGCTGCATCAGCCTGCACATGGAGACGCCCTGGGTGCTGCACAAGGGAATCCACGAAGGCTGCGGCACCTGCAAGGCCTGGAGCCAGGGAACAGTCCAGGACTACTGGGTCCGCCGGCTGCGGAACGTGCTGCCCTGGCTCAGGCAGCAGTACCACATCGATCCCGACCGCATGTATGCCATGTCGTCGGACTGGGCCTGGCACCATCCGGACCTGTTCGCGGCGGTGCACGAAAACCTCACCACCGACCCCAAGCGCAGCCCCACCGCCATCGGCAGCGACCGCTTCTGGGGCGAGCCCAAGACGCCCGCCGCGACCGAGTGGAAGATCAGCGCGTGGGACTACTACGACATCGCCGGGTACCTCAAGAAGCACGTCCGCTTCGAGGTCCCCATGCTCTACTACACCCCCAACATGCACGAGGGCGACTTCGGCACAATCGACAAGCCGCGCTTCTACCGCGCGATGCAGGACACCAAGCGGGCCTTCATCGCCGCCTGGGGGATGCACGTCAGCGCCGATTGGATCTACGAGCTGCGGCGGGACGACACGCTGGCGGCCTTCACCCATTGCTCCCTGGACAGCAATCCGGGCATCGGCATGGACGACGGCGACCGTGAGGGCCAGATCAACGGCTATCTGCGCTTCGACGCCGCCACCGCCGTGGACGCGCCCGACCGCTGGGAGATGGCCGTCTGGCTGGCGGGGCCGGACTTGCGCGGACGGGGCGGGGCGCCGGAAGACGCCTGCACGGTGGACGTCACCCCGCGCCGCTGCCGGAAGTTCCAGGCCGCCCCCGGCCAGAAGTTCAAGTGGACCAACACGCTGCTGGCCCCAGAAGAGGCCAAGAAGGAGGAGAAGAGTCCAGCCCTCAAGCCGCTGCCGCCCTCAGATGAGAAGGTCAAGATGACCGTGCCTGCGGTCACTCAGACCGGCACGGCCGTCGCCGACGAGCACGGCCTGGTGACGGCGGAGAAGGTCCTCGTGACCAGGGGCAGGCACCGCATCGTCATTTCGCGTTAGAGGAGTTGCCCGCTTCCGGGCCTGTCGGATCGGAGCAGGGATCTGGCGGGCGGGGCACTCAGCAGACAAAGGAGACCGTCGCCATGTTCGAACTGAGAAGGGCCCTGATGGTCGTCGCGGCCGTGTGGCTGTTGGGGTTGTGTGGCTGCCGGCCGCCGGAGCAAGTGACGGAGTTGCAGAACGGCGTCTCGCCCGGGCCAAGCTACGTCGGCTGCAAGGACACCTGGATCAGCGACGAGGAGTGGGAGAGGAACCGCAACTCCGGCCGGTCGCCTACGCTGGCCTGCGGCGGCAAACGCCACATCCTCATCCAGTTCGACCTGTCGCCGATTCCCGAGGGCGACACCATCCACCGGGCCGTGCTGCGGCTGGCCGACACCGGCTTTCCCAGGCGCGACGGGAAAACCGGCCAGTTCCCCAGCCGCATGCAGGCCTACGCCCTCACCCGCGACTGGAACGACAACGCCAACTGGCTGGAGCACACGCGGACCAACTGGAAGGAGAAGGATGAGGGCGACTGGGCCACCCCCGGCGGTGAGATCGACGCCGAGACCGACTTCGGCCGGGAGGAAAAGGGCCTGATCGCCGGCGATACCGTCGTGGACGGCCCGTTCGGGCACGTGCACGAGCTGGACGTCACCGGGGTCGTCCGGCGCTGGCAGGCAGGCAAGGCGGCCAATCACGGGCTGCTCATCAAGGGCGGCGGCACCGTGGCCAGCGCCGAATGGCCGGTGGCGGAATACCGGCCGATGCTGATCGTGGATCACGGCCCGGAGGCGGCCGGCATCCCCGCCCTGAAGCCGGCCACCCGGGAGGTGGAGCTTGACCCTGTCTCGACCACGCCGGATGCCGGCAAGCCCGAAGGTGAATACGGCACCGTCCGCGTCGGGCAGAACTCCAACTGCGCCCTGCGCGGGGCCAGCACCGACGCCTACGTCAAGGCCAACGTCGCCCAGTTCCCCGGCACCTGGGGCTGGGTGAGCCAATGCCGCGTCGGCGGCGTGGCCGGGGACTTCAACACCACGCTGCTGCACTTCGACCTGAGCGACATCCCCAGGCACGCCTCGATCAAGCAGGCCAAGCTGGTCTGCTCGCTGGTGACGCGGACCGCCCGGCAGATCCGCAGCTACCGCTACGGTGCCTTCCTGCTGAGGCTGCCGGAGTCCCCCGGCTGGGACGCGGAGGCGGCCACCGCCGCGGAGCGCAAGGCCGGGGCGCCCTGGCCGAAGGGCGGCCCGGCGGCCTGCTCTGGCGACAAGCCGCTGGCCATTGGCAAGGTCGTCCCCAAGGAGGTCGAGCAGGGCGGAAGGAAACAGAGGGTTGACGGGGAGATCGAGTTCGACCTGACCGGGGCGGTGCGGGCCTGGGTGAGCGGGCAGGTGCCCAACTGCGGCGTGGTGCTGGACAACCGCATCGAGGGCGGCATTTACGACATCCACGGCTCGCGCAGCTTCCAGCCGGAGCTGAGGCCCTACCTGGAGGTCACGCTTTCCCCGGCTATCGAGAAGAAGCCCCAGCCCATCGAAGTCAAGCTGGCCCCGCCGCCGGGCGACTACTGGGTCGGGCCCATGCGCCAGGTCCATAAGCAGTTCAAGGGCACGGCCGGCACGCTCAGCCAGTACGGCGACAGCATCACCGTGACCATGGCCTACCTGGCCTCCTATGGCTGGGCCAACAAGATCAACGCCAAGAACATGACGGCGGAGGTGGCCGGGGAGGCCGAGATCGTCGAGAAGTACGCCGACCTGACGCTGTGGCGGAAGTGGAAAGAGGCCGGCTACGGCAACACCGGCATGATGATGTCCGACTGGCTGTTCACCAACGTGGACGGCTGGCAGAAGAAGATGAACGCCGAGGCGGCCGTCATCATGTTCGGCACCAATGACCGCGGCCGGATCGTCCCGCCGGTGTACACCGAGTACATGGCCGCATCCATGCGGCGGATGATGGCCGACGGCACCGTGCCCATGCTCACCAGCATCCCGCCGCCGGGGGCGCATGACTACTGGCTGGCGGCGCTGAACATGGCCCAGGGGATGAAGGTGCCGCTGATCGACTACTACGCCGAGATCATGCGCCGCCGCCCGGACGACTACAACGGCCGGTTGGAGAAGTTCCGCGAGGTCGTCGAGAAGACCAAGAACGTGTATGAGGTACCCACGCTGATCTCCGGCGACGGCACCCACCCCTCCAATCCCAAGCAGTGGCAGAACGACTTCAGCGAGGAGGCCCTCAGCCACAACGGCTACAACCTGCGAAACTACATGACCATCCGCATGTATGCCCAGGTCATCTTGAAGGTCTTCCAGGCCAAGGACGAATAGAGGTCTTCCCGAACGTCCCGCCGCCGGCGGCGCCGGCACACGGAACCGTCTAGGGCGCCCAGATCTCGGCGTTCTGGTCGGGGCGGAGCTGCTCCGGCCGAAGGCTGCGGACGCCGCCGTCCACGAACACGGCGTTGGCTCTGCCCAGGTGGCGCGGGGCCAGCTCCCTGTCGAAATCGTCGTCGCCGCCCACCCCGTCCACGTCCACGACGGTCTTGGCGTAGTCCACCAGCAGCAGTTGGCCGGGGCGGGGGCAAGGGCCGAGCTGGTTGTTCATGCCGTAGCTGGCCAGGCCGCCGGGGGCGGTGACGACGCGGATGTGGTCGCCGGGAAAGGTGGCGTGGAGGCGGTGGATGGTCAGCGTCCGCCGATCCGACTGGACGGTGATGTGCTCGACCCCGGCCTCGAGGCCGCGGCTAAGATGGCCGCCGGGGTACTGCGTGTCGGCCGCGCCCAGCACCCCGTCGCTGGCGTCCAGCTCCCCGTCCAGCACGATCAGGCCCAGGATATACCCGCCGAAGCGGATGGAGCCGCTGGTGGTCGACTCCTGGGTGCCGACGGGATCATACAAAAGGAAGTGGCAGTCCACGCTGGTGCCGGCGGGGATCACCGCGGGCGTGGCCCCGAAGTCCTTCTGGTACGTGCCCGGCCTGGAGATGTTCACCGCCACCGCGCAGGGTAGCTGGAAGTAGTCCTTTTCCTGAAACACGCGAATCAGGGCGTTGCTCTCCAGCTTGCCGAAGACGACGGAGGCCGGCGGGTCGATCTGCTCGACGTTGCCGCCCACGCCGAAGGCTTCGGCCGCCGCGCCTTGGGGATTGTCCTTGGGGCAGGCCAGCAGTCCCCGCCGCCGTTGGCGCGGACGACGCCCACCCAGGCCTGGGGAGGAGGAAAGGTGAAAGACTCACCGCCGGCGAGGATGGTCCAGAGGTGGTGCAGGTTCGCCCTGCAGGTGGCGTCGTGGGCGAGCTCGCGGGCCCGGCGGAGGCTGGGAAGCATGATGGCCGCCAGCAGGGCCAGGACGCCCAGCACGATCAGGATTTCCACAAGCGTAAATGCCCGCGCAGACCCTCCCCGCCCCCACGCGTCACGACAGTCACACAAACGCCGGGCGAACATATCTGAAAAGTAATTCCCTGCTCGGACTTCGTGAGGTGTGACCCGGACTCTTCAAAGCGCGATGATAGGGCAGCGGTCCGTGCCCGTCAAGCAAGCCCCCGGCCCGGAATCTTCGCAAGAATCGTGGGGGCCCCCCGGCGCTGAGAATCGGTCGGATCAGGTCACTTTCCGGAGATCACCCGCGCCTCACCGGCCGTTCCGCCGGCGGCGCGCCGCGATCCCAACCACGCCGGAGGCGGCCAGCAGCAGCAGCGAGGCCGGCTCGGGAACGCACTCGTCGGCGCCGATGTCGTAGGCCAGGCCGAACGGGCGGGCGTCCCCGTCGATGTCGAAAAGCACCACGCCCAGGTATTGCCCGCCGTCGATGGCCCCGACGGCCTGGTCGGTCAGGTGCAGATCGCCGCCGGCGACGTCCACGAACCAGGTCCAATCGGCCGTGGTGCCGGTAATGTTGTTCTCCGACACGAACGGAATCCCGCGGTCCGTGATGGCCCCGTGGATCAGGTTGTTCTTCAGCTCCAGGCCCGAGGTGACGAACCCCTCCATGCTCACGCAGCGGGAGTAGCTCGAGCCGGACTCTCCGTATAGGGTGTTGTTGTACACCTGCAGCCCGACCGTCGCGATCAGCTCCAGGTTGACCTCGTTGGCGTGGCTGACGAAGTTGTTGCGGACGATGCCGCCGACCAGGTTGTCGGCCGACTGGTAGCCGGGGTTGCCCATGGCGATGCCGCGGTCGCAGTTGATGATGACGTTGCCCTCGATGGTGGGGTTGACGATCTTCTGCCACAGGAAGATGGCCCCGCCGCCTTCGCCGGTCTCGCCCTGGATGTTCCTGGCCACGTTGTCGCGGATGATCCAGTCGGTGGCCCCCAGCAGGTCTACCCCGCCGGTGTAGTTGAGGATGGGATGATTCTCGCGCACTTCCGTCTGCTCCATCAGGCAGTTTTCGATGATGCCGCCGATGATGGCGTTGGAGGTGGAGGTGCCGCCCTTCATGTGCTGCTGGCCGATGTTCAGCGTCCGGACGTTGTCCACGTGGGCGTAGTGGGCGCCGGGCTGGAAATGGATGGCGTGATTGTAAAAGCCGGAGATGGTCAAGTCCCTGATCGTCTGGTGGTCGCCGGCCAGTTGGAAGGCCTGGTAGATCCCCTCGTCGTCGTTCATCCCGCCGCCGAAAACGATCACGTCGTCGCGGTTGCCGGTTTCCCCGCGGATGGTGATGTTCGGCGTGGTGATGTAATAGCCGTGGGCCAGCCGCAGGTCATAGGTGCGGGCAGCCAGCACCACCTCGTCGCCGGGGCTCAGGCTGCCCATGGCCAGGTTCAGCTCCCACTCGGCCGTGACGTAATGAGTGGTCGCCGAGACGGCCGTGTCGAGCGCCAATACGGTGAGCCCGGCCGCCAGCAGGGCGGCAAACGATCCCAATCCCGTCATCGGTTTCATCTTCAGGCCTCCTGGAAGGGCGTACCTCTGGCCGACTGGCAACCGGGCAAGTGAGCATCCGTCGGTGCGATCCGCCGGGAGCAGGGATGCACAGTCCGGCGGTCCCACACTCGTGAGCCGACAGGCCTGCCAGGCGGCAGAGACTGCCTGGGTTGACTTGCGGATTCCTTGAGCAATTCGGCGGCTCTCCTCCGTTGGCCGCAGCACTAAGGCTTGCTTCCACCTTGAGCGAGCGGAAACATTATACCCGAATTCCCCGAATCTGCAAGGAGCTTCTGGGCTGGGGACCCTGGCAGAACAAGCCGCGATCGCCATCGTCGCCTGGCCGAAACCTATTCCGGGCCCTGCATCCACGGGACGTCGGCCGAGCGCTTGGATGAGAACGGCCGCAGCAGCCGGGCCGCAATCCGGAGCACGACGGCGCCGCTGCTTCGGCGCCAGCGCCCGGACTGTTTCAGGGCGGTGCCGGCCTGGCGGAAGCAGCCTCCCCTGAGGTACTCGCGCCCGGCGGCCAGGTACAGCCTGCCCAGCCTGGCCGAGATCAGCTCCTGCGGCAGCACCTGCCGGCCGCCCTGTTTCTCGACGAACCGCCGCAACACCTCCGCCTCCTGGAAGCGCGAGAAGCCGCTGCGGCGGGAGATGTTCCGCCCGTGCCGGCGCCGCAGCCCGGTGGCCCGGCCGAGGGGCTCGAACGTCGTATGCAGGCTCATCCGCAGATACAGCTCGTAGTCTTCGCAGCTACGGAGGCTCTCGTCGTACGGCCCGGCCCGGTCCATCAGGCCGCGGCGATAGCACACGCACATGTGAGACAGATACATGCGCTGGAATATCTCCCTGGTGCCGGTGGCGTGCCCCTGGAACTCCCCGGGCAGCTCGGTGAGGGAGCCGTCCGGGTTCAAACGGTGGCGGTACCCGTAAAAGAAAAGCGCTGCGGGCCTGGCGGCGATGGCGTCGCCGTAGTTGGCGAGAGTCTGGGGGTACCAAAGGTCGTCGCTGTCCAGGTACGCCAGCCATTCACCCTGGGCCGCGCGGATGCCCGCATTCCGGGCCGCCGCTGGACCGGCGTTCACCTGGTGCAGCACCCGGATGCGCCGATCCCTGGCGGCGAATTCCTCGGCAATCTCGCCCGAGCCGTCGGAGGACCCGTCGTCGATGACGATCAGCTCCCAGTCGCCGAAGGTCTGGGCCCGCACCGATTCGATCGCCTCGCCCACGTACTCGGCGTGGTCGTACACGGGCATGATAACGCTGAATTTCGGCTGGTGGCGCTTCTCCGGCATGGCCCCAGATGATACCAGATACGGTCGCCGCCGCCGTGCAATCTCGACTTGGCAATCCGCCGCGGGACATCGCCCGTTGGCGCGGGAAGCGGCGGCGGACCGATCAAGGCGGAGGCCTGCCGCCGACGCAGCCGGGCCCGCCGGATTTCAAGACGGCGCCCCCGCCGCCGGCCGGTGCCGCATCAGCGTGAAGACGAGCTTCTTTTGATCCCGGCCGGCGACCTGGGTGTCGATCTGGAAGCCCAGGGGCTCGACGAAGTGGGCGTGCCGGGCGTAGGTGAAGATCCACAGCACGTGCTTGCCCTCCTTCAGCCACGCCTCCCACCGCGCCGTTCCTTCCTGCTCACCCAGCCGGGTCACCAGCCGCTGGCGGGTCCACATGACGTCGGGTATGTTTCGGCCGAAGTAGAAGACGGTCTTGGCCTGGGGGTCGCACCAGGCGGCCACGGGGGCGGCGGGGCCGACGCGCCGGGCCGCCCGACGGGCGAACTCGGCCACGGGGGCGCGGTCGTCCCACAGCTCGCCGGCGGCGGCGCGTCAACCCGCCTTCCGCGAGGTCGCCGCGGGCGCTGCGACTTGGCGTTCCGGCCTGAGCCGCCGCGACGCAAGACTGGCTTGCGCCTTGCCTTGGCCGCGAAAGAGTCTATGCTCCTGGGGTCCGGTTGCGATGATCCGGCTGCCAACCGGGCACCAGGAAGGAGGCATGCCTTGGTTCGTAGACACGTTCAGGTGGCCCTGGCGGCGGGGCTGCTGGCCTGTGCGGCCGGGCGGGCGGAGCTGGTGACGGCCCGGATCACGGCCGAACCGAGCAGGCTGGGCAAACTGGTGATCACCGGCAGCGGCGACAGTCC
>LJUF01000155.1 GCA_001303665.1 Phycisphaerae bacterium SM23_33
CATCTTCCAGATCGCCTCACGCCAGGTGGGCGACCACGCCGTCAGCCTGGAAAACCTCCTCCAGCACACCTTCGAGAACCTTTCCAACGCCGACGGCTCGATGGTGACCGGCGTGGCCACCGGGTACTACAAGCTGGACGAGCTGACCTCAGGGCTTCAGAACGGGGAGATGATCGTGGTGGCCTCCCGGCCGTCGATGGGCAAGACCGCCCTGGCCTGCAACATGGCCGAGTACATGGCCGTGGAGGACGGCCGCCCCGTGCTGCTGTTTTCGCTGGAGATGTCCAAGGAGCAGTTGGCCCAGCGCTTCCTGTGCGCCCGGTCGAGGTACAACTCGCAGAAGCTTCGCCGCGGCAACATCTCCCCGGAGGACTGGACGCGGCTACAGATGGCCGCCGGCGACCTGGAGAAGGCGCCGATCTTCATCGACGACTCCGCCGACTTGAACATCCTTCGGCTACGGGCCAAGGCCCGGCGGATGAAGGCCAGCCACGACATCCAGTGCATCTTCGCGGACTACCTCCAACTGATGGCCCCCATGTCGCAGGGCCGCAACGACTCGCGCCAGCAGCAGATCGCCGAGATGTCGCGCGGGCTGAAGGCCCTGGCCCGGGAGCTGAAGACCCCGGTGGTGGTCCTCAGCCAGCTCAACCGCGGTCCGGAGGACCGCGAGGGCCACCGGCCCCGCATGAGCGACCTCCGCGAGAGCGGCGCCATCGAGCAGGACGCCGACGTGGTCATCCTGCTGCACCGCGAAGACTACTACCACCGCGGCGAGGCGGAGTACGTCCCCAACGGCGTCACCGAGGTCATCGTCGCCAAGCAGCGCAACGGCCCCACCGACACCATCCGCCTGGCCTTCCTGGAGGAGTGCATCCGCTTCGAGAACTTCGCCTCCGAAGAGGTGTACGGCTTCTGACGATTTTCGATTTGCGATTTCGCGGCGCCCGCCGCGTTCCCTTCTGCGGCGCGCCTCGTACCTAGCCGCCCGCCTGCCACTTATCCACGATTCCCAGCGCCGCCTGCGGCTCGGCGTCCATGGTCCCCGCCAGCGGCAGCTCCACGCCCGCCTCCTGGAGGGCGGCCTTCAGCTCCTCGATGAATACCCCCATGCCGGGCCCGCGCTCCAACCGCCAGGTCTCCTCCACCCCGCAGGCCGGCGAGCCGTTCTTGCCCAGCACACCCAGCACCTTCACCCCGCACTGGCGGTACTGCTGGATCTGGTAAACCAGCTCCCTCGCCCATTGGCGAAAGGCCTGCCGCACCGGGTGCGACTCCAGCCCGCTGCGGATCTGAATGTGCTGGCGGTCCAGCCCCAGCACCATCAGCTCCGGGCACGGCATCTGCACAATGCCGATCTGGCGCTGCATCAGGCCTTCGACCAACTCGTGCACGGCCGAGGGCCTTTCCGCGCAGCCCGCCAGCCGGGAGTTCTGATTCAGCACACAGTGCGGAACCAACACCACCGTCATGCTTCGGCAGTCCCGAAAGTCCATCGTCTCTCCTCCGGCGCCCTTGGCGCGCCTGAAGCCATTCATCGCAGTGCCTGAAGGGCAACTCTACCGGTTTCAGGCCGGTCCTGACAGAGAATACAGCGGTTTCAGACCCGGGGCGGGCAATGGGCCCGCCGCCGGCTGACGCCGAGTTTTAGAAAAAAAGTTAGTTTGACACCGGCCGCCCGATGCTTATCATTTCCGCTGTTGCCAAGGGCGGCAAAGGTTCTTCGCGGCGAAAGGGAGTTCGTTTGTGAAAGTCATCTCTCGCTCCGGAACGATGCTGGCCTGGGTGCTAGCGTGGGCGCTTTCGCCAACCAGCGGATGGGCCCAAGCCAACAGGCCGGCAGGCCCACGCGACACCGTCATCGAGGTCCGCGTGGAGGGCAACCAGTACCTGAGCGTCTCGGCGGTGCTGGCCAACGTCAAGCTCCGACCCGGTCAGGCCTACACCGACCAGGCGGTCCGCGACGACGAGCAGCGGCTGCTGAAGACGCGGAAGTTCGAACGGGTCGAGGCCGTCAAGACCCAGACGGACCGGGGCGTGATCGTCACCTTCCGGGTGGTGGAGCGGCCGGTGGTGGACGCGGTCCTGTTCGAGGGCAACAAGGCCTTCAAGGACGCCGAGCTGGCCAGCACCGTCCCCTTCAGCGCCGGCGACCCCATCGACCCGTACACCATTCAGAGCGGCGTGCGGGCCATTGAGAGCCGCTACCGGGCCGAGGGCTACTACGACGCCAAGGTCACGTACGACCCCGACGCACTGCAAGCGCAGCGGCGGGTGGTCTTCCGGGTCGTCGAAGGCCCCAAGGCCTCCCTCCAGACCATCAAGTTCAAGGGCAACCAGTCGTACTCCGCCCGGCGGCTGCGGGGCGTGATCAAGAGCCGCCCGAGGATGTGGCCGATCGCGCCCGGCCGGCTGGACCTGGAAACCGTCGACCGCGACGTGGTGGACCTGCGGAACTTCTACCGCTCGGAGGGCTACCTCGACGCCGAGGTCGACCGGGAACTGGCCTTCTCCCCCGACAAGAAAGACGTGGTGGTGACCTTCCTCATCGAGGAGAAAAGCCGCTTTCGCGTCCGCAAGCTGGTCTTCGACGGCGCCAAGGTCTTCGACGCCAACGAGCTGCGCAAGGATCTGAAGCTGGTGGAGGGGGCGTTCTACGACGGCTTGGCCCTGCGCCGCGACATGGACAAGATCCAGAACCTGTACGGGCAGATCGGCTACATCAACACGAGAGTTAACGTCACGACGCCTTACGCGGACAAGCCCGGCCTGGTGGACCTGATATACAGCGTGGACGAGGGCGAGCAGTTCCGGGTGGGGCGGGTGGACATCCGCGGCAACGCGGTGACCCAGGAGCGGGTCATCCGGCGGCAGCTCCAGTTCCGCCCGGGGCAGGTCTTCAACACGGTCGCCGTGGAGGAGTCGCGGCTGCGGCTGTCCGAGACCTGGCTGTTCGAGAAGGTCGAGATCACCCCGTACGGGGACAAGCCCGGCGAGCGCGACGCCCTGGTGACCCTTCAGGAGCGCCCCACCGGGCAGTTCATCGTCGGGGCGGGCGTGTCCAGCAACGCCGGACTGCTGGGCACCATCGCTTACGCGGAGCGCAACTTCGACATCCTGGCCTGGCCCAAGTCCTGGGACGACGTCAAGGCCGGGCGAGCCTTCAAGGGCGCCGGGCAGACCTTCCGCATCACCGCCGAGCCGGGCACCGAATTCATGCGCTTCCACATCGACTGGCTGGAGCCCTACCTCTTCGACAAGCCCTACTCCCTCGGCACCCGGGCGTTCGTGTTCACCTCCGGCCGGGAAACCTACGACGAGACCCGCTACGGCGGCTTGGTCAGCCTGGGGCATTCCTTCCCCAACCGCTGGTACGGCGAGGTGGCCGGGCGCATCGAGGGCATCCGCGCCAACGACCTGGACAGCAGCGCCCCGCCGGACGTAGTCGACATCAAGGGCACCACCGTCCTGGGCGGCGCCAAGGGCACCATCGTTCGCGACAAGACGGACAGCCGCTGGCTGCCCTCGACCGGCGACCGCATCAGCCTCAGTTACGAGCAGGTCGTGGGCGACTTCAACTTCGGCAGGGCCGTCGCCGACTACCACACCTACTACACCGTGTACACGGACGCCCTGGAGCGCAAGCACATCCTGGCGGCCCGGGCCGCCGGCGGGGCCATCTTCGGCGACTCTCCCGTCTTCGAGCGCTTTTACGGCGGCGGGCTGGGTTCGGTCCGCGGCTTCGAATATCGCGGCATCAGCCCGCGGCAGGGCCCCGGCCGGGACCCGGTGGGCGGCGACTTCATGATGTTCGTCGGCGGCGAGTACAGCTTCCCCGTGGTCGGCCAGCAGCTCCGCGGCGTGGTCTTCCTGGACAGCGGCACGGTCGAGCGCGACTTCGGCATCACCACCTACCGCGTCTCGGCGGGTTTTGGCCTGCGGCTGCACGTGCCCTTCTTCGGGCCCGTGCCCATGAGCCTGGACTTCGGCTTCCCCATCAGCAAGCACGGCGACGATGACACCCAGTGGCTCAGCTTCAGCTTTGGCTGGGTGTTCTAGGCCGCCTTGACTGGAGCCTGCCGACAGCAAGGCGCCGGCCGCCCGGCCGGGGGCGGGAGAGCCTCACGACCTACGTCAATGGGCGCCAAGGAGAGGATCTTTCTGTGGTCGGAACGGCGCTTGTCATGCGCGGAATTCGTGATAATTCGTGAAATTCGCGGAGCGTCCCGCGAGGATGTCAGGGCACCGGAGCGACGCGCGTTTGAGGATGACTGCAACCGGCTTGGACCAAGTGGAAGGAGTGGAGGCATGAAACCGTCGAATCTGATCGCGGCTGGGGCCTTGGCCCTGCTGGCCGTGGTGGTGCTGCTGGGCCAGACGCAGGGGCAGACGCCCGGGCCGGCCCAGGCGCCGCGGTACACGCGCGTGGCCGTCTGTGATGTCGGCGCCGTCTTCAACGGCTACGCCCGCGGGGAGGATCTGAACGCCCAGCTGGACCGGAACCGAGCCCTGGCCCAGCAGGAGGACCAGAAACGCGCCGACGCCATCAAGAGAATCGAGGACACCCTCAAGCAGCTCAAGCAGGGATCCAAGGAATACAACGCCCGCGTGGAGCAGCGTGACCGGTTGGCCTTCGAGCGCAAGGCCTGGCGCGAGTTTGAGCAGATGAAGTTCCTGGACGAGCACCGCCGCATGATGGAGGCGATGTACACGGAGATCCTCGACGCGGTGGCGGCGACGGCCAAGGAGAAGGGATACGACCTGGTGGTGTACCGCGAGGCCGTCGAGATCGACAGCAAGACGACCACCGAGTTGTATCAGAAGATCGCCCAGCGCAAGTGCCTGTACTACAATCCCGCCATTGACCTGACCCAGGCGGTGCTGGACCGGCTCAATCGCCAATACAAGGCCAGGGGGTAGCCCGGCTTTCCGAGACGTACCCAGCTCCGGCGAGGCCGGCTGCAGGCTTGTGGGCGGGCGCCCGTGGCGGTATCATGGCCGCCAGACCATGGCGGGATTTCGCGTGACAGCCCGTGAGCTGGCCCGGCGCCTGGGCGGCAGGGTGGAAGGCGACGGCGAGGTGGTGCTGACGGGGGCGGCGGCGCTGGACGCGGCCGGACCGGAGCAGGTCACCTTCGTGCTGGACGCCCGGCGAACGTCGGCCCTGGCCACGTCCAAGGCCGGCGCGGCCATCGTCGCCGAGGACGCCCCCGCCGCCGGCATGACCCTGATCCGCGTGAAGAACGTCCAGGCAGCCGTGGCCGGGATGCTGGGCATCATCGGCGACAACGAGTCCCTGCCGCCGCCCGGCGTCCACCCCTCCGCCGTCGTGGCCGAGGACGCCCGGCTGGGTGAGGGCGTGGCCGTCGGGGCGGGCGCGGTCGTCGAGCCCGGCGCCGAGCTCGCCGCCGGCGTGGTGGTCTGCGCCAAGGCCGTCGTCGGGCGCGACGTGACCATCGGGGAGCATACCGTCATCTTCGAGCACACGGTCCTCCAGGGCCGCTGCCGCATCGGGCGGCGCTGCCGCGTCGGCCCCGGCGCCGTCATCGGCTCCAGCGGCTACGGGTACTTCGTGGAGGACGGGCGGCACCGCCGCGTGCCCCACACCGGCAGCGTCGAGATCGGCGACGACGTGGACATCGGCGCCTGCAGTTGCGTGGACCGGGCCAAGTTCGGCGCCACCCGCATCGGCGACGGCACCAAGATCGACAACCTGGTGCAGGTGGCCCACAACGTTCAGATCGGGCGCGGCTGCCTGCTGGCAGGTCAGGTGGGCATCGCCGGCAGCGCCGTGCTGAAAGACTTCGTGGTGCTGGGCGGGCACACCGGCGTGCGCGATAATATTACCGTCGGGGCCGGCGTGCAGGCCGCCGCCTTCGCCGCCATCGCCCAGGACGTGCCCGACGGGGCCACCATCGCCGGCATCCCCGCCGGGGACGCCCGCCAGCAGCTCCGCGCCATCCAAATGACCGCCAAGCTGCCGGAGCTCCGCCAGCAGCTGCGGCAACTGGTCAAGAGGCTCGAGGCCCTTGAGTCTGCAGCGGACCATAAAGGCACCGGTTGAGGTCAGCGGGCCGGGACTGTTCACCTCGGTGGAGGCGAAGGTGCGCCTGTGCCCGGCCGAGAACAACACCGGCATCGTCTTCGTCCGGACCGACCTGCCCAAGCCCGCCCGGATCAGCGCCACGGTGGCCAACCTGGCCGCCCAGACCGACCGCCGGACCAGCCTCCGCGACGGGGCCGTCACCATCGACACCACCGAGCACGTCCTGGCGGCCATCAACGGCCTGGGCATCGACAACGTCCTCATCGAGCTGAACGCCGAGGAGGTGCCGGGGGCCCAGGGCTCGCCCAAGGCCTTCGTGGAGGCCGTCCAAAGCGTCGGGCTCGCCGAACAGGACGCCGAGAAGAAAACCTTCATCATCGACACGCCCATCGCCGTCTCCGAGGGCGACGCCATGCTGGCCGCCCTGCCCGGGGAGACCGATTTCCTGGACATCCTGTACGACCTGGATTACAGCTCGGTGAAGAGCATCGGCCGGCAGGTGCTGGGCTTCCGGCTGTACGCGGACGATTTCGTGGAGCAGATCGCCCCGGCGCGGACCTTTCTGCTGGAGGATGAGGCGCGGGAGTTCCAGGCCCGCGGCTGGGGCAGGCACCTGACCCCCAAGGACCTGCTGGTGATGGGCCCGGACGGGCCGGTGGACAACCAGCTGCGGTTCGAGGACGAGCACGTCCGCCACAAGATTGCCGACCTGGTGGGCGACCTGGCGCTGCTGGGGCGGTCGGCCCGCGGGCGGATCGTCGCCTACAAGAGCGGGCACCGGCTCAACCACCAACTGGTGCGGAAGCTCGCCGACCAGGTCGCCGGCCGCGAGCGGGCCAGGGCCCTGGTCCGCCCCGCCCAACTGGACATACGGCAGATCATGCGCATCCTGCCGCACCGCTATCCCTTCCTGATGATCGACCGCATCGTCGAGGTGATCGGCGATCGCAAGGCCGTCGGCGTCAAGAACGTCTCCATCAACGAACCGTTCTTCCAGGGCCACTACCCCGGCGAGCCGATCATGCCCGGCGTGATGATCCTGGAGGCCATGGCCCAGTTGTCCGGCGTGCTGCTGAGCCAGCGGCTGGAGCACACCGGCAAAGTGGCCGTGCTCCTGAGCATGGACCGGGCCAAGATGCGCCGCCCGGTCCGACCGGGAGATCAGCTTGTCATCGAGGCCGAGGCCCTCCACGTCCGCACCCGCACCGGGCACTGCCGCTGCCGGGCCATGGTCGGAGGCGAACTGGCCGCCGAGGCCGAGATCCGATTCATGCTCGTGGACGCGGAACCCATTTGACGGACGCAGGTGATGCCTGAAATCTCGCCGAAGGCGGTGGTGGCGGAGGCGTCCGGCCTGGCCGAGGACGTCCGGGTCGGGGCGTTTTCCGTGATCGGCCCGGACGTGACGGTCGGGGCCGGCACGGTCGTTCACAGCCACGTGACGATTACCGGCCGGACGAAGATCGGCTCCAATTGCCAGCTTTTTCCCTGCTGCGTGGTGGGCGTGGCTCCCGGGG
>LJUF01000156.1 GCA_001303665.1 Phycisphaerae bacterium SM23_33
GTCGACCCCGGCCGAGCAGATCGCCCGCATGGCCCCGGACGGGCTGCTGCTGTCCAACGGCCCCGGCGACCCCCAGCCGGTCCGCAACGTCATCGCCACGGTGCGGGAGCTGATCGACCGTCCCCCGGGCGGCCGGCCGCTGCCCATCTTCGGCATCTGCCTGGGCCAGCAGATCCTCGCCCAGGCGCTGGGCGGGAAAACCTATAAGCTGAAGTTCGGCCACCACGGCGCCAACCACCCGGTGAAGGACCTGCGGACGGGGAGGGTGGCCGTCACGACGCAGAACCACGGCTTCTGCGTGGACATCGACTCGCTGCCGGCCGACGAGGTGGAGATCACGCACATTAACCTCAACGACGAGACACTGGAGGGGATGCGGCACACGCAACTGCCCGTGTTCAGCGTGCAGTACCACCCCGAGGCCTCCCCCGGGCCGCACGACGCCAGGTACCTGTTCGGCAAGTTCGTGGACCTGATGAGGAAGGCGACGGAATGACGATGGCCGATCGCGAGAAAGTCCTGGTCTTTGATTTCGGTTCGCAGTACAGCCAGCTCATCGCCCGCCGCATCCGCGAGCTGGGCGTGTACTGCCAGATCGTCCCCCACGACCTGCCCGTCGAGCAGGCCGCCCGGGCGGAGGTCCGCGCGATAGTCCTGTCCGGCGGCCCGGCCTCGGTGTACCGGGACGGCGCGCCGAGCATGGATGAACGGGTGCTGGCGGCGGGCATACCGATCCTGGGCATCTGCTACGGCATGCAACTGCTGGCGCGGCTGTTGGGGGGGAAGGTCGAGCGCCGGGGCGGGCAGGAGTACGGACCGGCGAGGCTGGAGATCGAAGCCGCCGACGGGCTGCTGGCCGGCCTGGCCGATCCGCTGGACGTCTGGATGAGCCACGGCGATCGCGTCGTCGAGATGCCCCCGGGCTTCGTGCGCCTGGCCGGCACGCCCGACTGCCCCATTGCCGCCATGGGCGACGCCGAAAGAGGCCTCTACGGCGTCCAGTTCCACCCGGAGGTGGCCCACACCCCGCGCGGCGGGGAGATCCTCCGCAACCTCCTGTTTCGCATCGCCCGCTGCCGCGGCGGGTGGACGATGGCCAACTTCATCCAGACTTCCGTCGCCGAGATCCGGCAGCGCGTCGGCGACGGCCGCGTGATCTGCGCCCTGTCGGGCGGGGTGGACTCCGCCGTGGTGGCCGCCCTGCTCACCCGCGCCATCGGCAAGCGCATGACCGCGGTGTTCGTGGACAACGGCCTGCTCCGCGCCGGAGAGGCCGAGCAGGTCTGCCAAACCTTCCGCACGGAGTACTCGCTGAACCTGCACTTCGTCGATGCTCGCGAGGAGTTCCTCTCGGCGCTCGCCGGGGTGACCGACCCGGAGGAAAAGCGCAAAATCATCGGCAAGACGTTCATCAACGTATTCGCTGCCGAGGCCCGCAAGCTGGGGACGTTCCGCTTCCTGGCCCAGGGCACCTTGTACCCGGACGTGATCGAGAGCGTCTCGGCCCGCGGCGGGCCGTCGGCGACAATCAAGAGCCACCACAACGTCGGCGGGCTGCCGCAGCGGCTGGGCTTCGAGCTGATCGAACCGCTGCGTGAGCTGTTCAAGGACGAGGTTCGGCGGCTGGGGGCGGAGCTGGGCCTGCCGCAGCGGCTGCTGAAGCGGCAGCCTTTCCCCGGCCCGGGGCTGGCGGTCCGCATCATCGGCGACGTCACACAGGATCAGCTGGACGTGCTGCGAGCCGCCGACAGCGTGGTCCAGGAGGAGCTGGCCCGCTTCGACGGGTACGACGGCATCTGGCAGTCCTTCGCCGTTTTGCTGCCGGTCAAGAGCGTTGGCGTAATGGGCGACCAGCGGACCTACGAGAACGCCGTGGCCGTGCGCGTGGTCACCAGCGTGGACGGCATGACGGCGGACTGGGCCCGGCTGCCGGCGGAGCTTCTGGGGCGGCTGTCGGCGCGGATCATCAACGAGGTCAAGGGCGTCAACCGGGTGGTGTACGACATTTCGTCGAAGCCCCCGAGCACGATCGAGTGGGAGTAGAGACGGGCAAGAGGCACTCGGCACGAGACAGGTGGCGCGGGCTTGAGCCCCGGCCGGGCGGAATCGGATGATCGCCATCATTGATTACAGGCTCGGGAACCTCTGGAGCGTCAAGTACGCGCTGGACCGGCTGGGCGTGGACTCGGGGCTGACGTCCGACCCGGCCCGGATCGCCGCCGCGGATGGGGTCATCCTGCCGGGGGTGGGCGCATTCGGACGGGCGATGGAGATGTTCCGCCGGCTGGACCTGATCGGGCCAACCCGCGAGGCGGCGCTTTCCACCCGGCCGTTCATGGGAATCTGCCTCGGGCTGCAGCTTCTGTTCTCCGAGAGCCAAGAGCACGGCCGGCACGACGGTCTGGACATCCTGCCGGGGCGGGTGGTGCGGTTCGGCGCGGGGCTGACCGTCCCCCACATGGGCTGGAACCAGGTCCGCCAGCAGGGGCCCTCGCCGCTGTTTGAGGGCATCCAAGACGAGAGCTTCTTCTACTTCGCCCACTCCTATTATGTACAGCCGGCCGACCGGGAGGTGGTGATTGGAACGACGGAGTACGGTGGGCAGTACGCCTCCCTGGTGCAGAAAGGAAGGGTGTTCGCCGTCCAGTTCCACCCGGAGAAGTCCGGCCCCACGGGGCTGAAGATGCTGGCGAACTTCTGCAAGCTTTGCGTTTAGCCGCCGCCCAACGGACTGCGGGTACCGCGCGCGACCGGCCACAAGGCGGCGGCGATGGAAAGAGGTACATGCTGGCCAAGCGGATCATCCCGTGTCTGGACGTGAAGGACGCCCGGGTGGTGAAGGGCACCTCCTTCGCGAACCTCCGCGATGCCGGCGACCCGGTGGCCTGCGGGCGGCAGTACTCCGGGGCCGGTGCCGACGAGCTGGTGTTCCTGGACATCACCGCCACGCTGGAGGCCCGCCGCACCATCCGCGAGCTGGCCGCCCGAGTCGGGCGCGAGGTGTTCATCCCCTATACCATCGGCGGCGGCATCGCCAGCCTGGCGGACATGGCGGCGCTGCTCCAGGCCGGGGCCGAGAAGGTCTCCATCAACACCGCGGCGGTCAGGAACAGCCACCTCATCCGCGAGGCCGCCGAGGCCTTCGGCAACCAAGCCGTCGTCGTGGCCGTGGACGCCAAGCAGACCGGCGGCGGCTGGGAGGTGTACGTCAACGCCGGCACCACCGCCACCGGGATCGACGCGCTGGAGTGGGTCCGCCGGGCCGAGCGGCTGGGCGCCGGCGAGATCCTGCTGACCAGCATCGACGCCGACGGCCACCGGGCCGGCTACGACTGCCGGCTGAACGCCGCGGTGGCCGATGCGGTCTCCATCCCCGTGATCGCCTCCGGCGGAGCCGGCGGCCCCGAGGATATCCTTCGCGTGCTGACCGAGGGCAAGGCCGACGCGGCCCTGGCCGCCTCCATCTTCCATTACGGGCAGTACACCATCACCGAAGTCAAGCAGTACCTGCGTGAGCGCGGCGTGCACGTGAGGATGCACGAGGAAGGATGACGGAAAGAACCATGGCCAAGCACATCTTCGTCACGGGCGGGGTGGTCAGCTCGCTGGGCAAGGGCATCACCGCCGCGTCAGTGGGCATGCTGCTGGGCTGCCGGGGGCTGAAGGTGGCCCTCCAGAAGTTCGACCCCTACCTGAACGTGGACCCGGGGACGATGAATCCCTACCAGCACGGGGAGCTGTATGTCACCGACGACGGGGCCGAGACCGACCTGGACCTGGGCCACTACGAGCGCTTCACCGGCATCGAGACCCACCGGGCGTGCAACTACACCTCCGGCCAGATCTACAGCGCTGTCATCGCCAAGGAGCGTCGCGGCGACTACCTGGGCGGCACGGTGCAGGTCGTGCCCCACATCACCGACGAGATCAAGGCGGCCGTCCGATCCGTCGCCGACGACGCCGGGGACTCCAAACGCGGTAGATCGCGCTTGGTGCCCCCCGACGTCGTGATCACCGAGGTCGGCGGGACTGTCGGCGACATCGAAGGCCTGCCCTTTCTGGAGGCAATCCGCCAGTTCGGGCTGGACGAGGGCCAAGCCAACGTCATGTACATCCACGTGACGCTGATCGTCTCGGTCAAGGCCGCCGGAGAGATCAAGACCAAGCCCACCCAGCACAGCGTGATGAAACTGCGCGAGATCGGCATCACCCCCGACGTGCTGGTCTGCCGGTGCGAGCGGCCGCTGGAAGAGGCCATCAAGAAGAAGATCTCCCTGTTCACCTCGGTGGAGCGGCGGTGCGTCATCGAGGAGCCGGACGTGGCCGAAACCATCTACGAGGTGCCTTTCCAGTTCATCGACCAGGGGCTGGACGAGCTGATTGTGCAGCGGCTCGGCCTGAAGGCCGGGCCCCTGAACCTGGGCCCCTGGCCGGAGATCATCGAGACCATCCGCCACCCTTCCGGTTCGGTGCGGATCGGCGTGGTGGGCAAGTACAGCGAGCTTCAGGACGCCTACAAGAGCATCTACGAGGCCCTGGACCACGGCGGCATCGCCAACAACTGCAAGGTCCAGGTCAAGCGCATCCTCAGCGAGGACGTGGAGACTGCCGGTCCCGAGGCCGAGTTGCACGACGTGCAGGGCATCCTCGTGCCCGGCGGCTTCGGGCTGCGGGGCGTGGAAGGCAAGATCGCCGCCGCCAGGTATGCCCGCACAAGCCAGGTTCCCTTCCTGGGGCTGTGCCTGGGCATGCAGTGCGCGGCCATCGACTTCGCCCGCAACGTCTGCGGGCTGGAGGGGGCCGACACCACCGAGAACCGCCCCGGCTGCCCCCACCCGGTCATCTGCCTGATGGAGGAGCAGAAGCAGGTCACGCAGAAGGGGGCGACGATGCGGCTGGGGGGCTATCCCTGCCAGCTGGCGGAAGGCTCCCTGGCGCGGGCCGCATATGGGCGTGAGGAGATCCGCGAGCGGCACCGGCACCGCTACGAATTCAACAACGACTATCGCCAGGTCTTCACCGAACACGGCATGCGCATCACCGGCGTGTGCCCGCAGGGCGACCTAGTGGAGATCATCGAGCTGGCCGACCATCCCTGGTTCGTGGCCGTGCAGTTCCACCCCGAGTTCCGCTCCACTCCCGTCCGGCCGCACCCGCTGTTCGCGGCGTTCATCGGCGCGGCCCTGGCCAACGGGCGGAAGCGCGGCGGCCAGCAGCCAGCGAAGATCGGCAGGAAACAGTAGAACGTGCCGAAGCGAACGGACATCCGCAAGGTGCTGATCATCGGCGCCGGGCCGATCGTCATCGGGCAGGCGTGCGAGTTCGACTACTCCGGCGTGCAGGCGTGCAAGGCGCTGCGCGAGGAGGGCTACGAGGTCGTGCTGCTGAACAGCAACCCGGCCACGATCATGACCGACCCGGAGATGGCCGCACACACCTACATCGAGCCCATCACGCTGGAGATGCTCGAGGCCGTCCTCCGCCGGGAGAGGCCGGAAGCGCTGCTGCCGACGCTGGGCGGCCAGACCGCCTTGAACCTGGCTGTCGCCGCCCACGACGCCGGGCTGCTGCGGCGCTACGGCGCGGAGATGATCGGCGCCGACGCGGAGGTCATCCGCCGGGCCGAGGACCGCGACGCCTTCAAGGAAACCGTCTCCGCCGCCGGCGTGCCCGTGCTGGCCAGCGAGCTGGCCCACGACATGGACCAAGCCCGGAGGATCGTCCAGGACCTGGGCTTGCCGGCGGTCATCCGCCCCTCGTTCACGCTGGGCGGCACGGGCGGGTCGGTGGCCTACAACCGCGAGGAGTTCGAGGCCCAGGTGCCGGCGGGGCTGGAGATCTCCCCCGCCCACAGCGTGCTGCTGGAGGAGTCGGTCATCGGCTGGAAGGAGTACGAGCTGGAGGTGATGCGCGACCGCAAGGACGTGGCCGTGATCGTCTGCTCCATTGAGAACTTCGACCCCATGGGCGTGCACACCGGCGACTCCGTCACCGTCGCCCCCGCCCAGACCCTCACCGATCGCCAGTACCAGCACCTGCGCGACTGCGCCCTGAGGATCATCCGCGCCATCGGCGTGGAAACCGGCGGCTGCAACATCCAGTTCGCGGTGCATCCCGCCACCGGCCGCACGGTCGCCATCGAGATGAACCCCCGCGTCAGCCGAAGCTCCGCGCTGGCTTCCAAGGCCACCGGCTTCCCCATCGCCAAGATCGCCGCCAAGGTCGCCGTCGGGCTGACGCTGGATGAGATCGCCAACGACATCACCCGCCAGACGCCCGCCTGCTTCGAGCCGACCATCGACTACTGCGTGGTCAAGGTGCCGCGCTTCACCTTCGAGAAGTTCCCCGTCGCCCAGGACGTGCTGACGGTGAGCATGAAGAGCGTCGGGGAGGTCATGGCTATCGGACGGACCTTCAAGGAAGCCCTGCAGAAGGCGCTGCGGGGGCTGGAGACCAAGCGGGCCGGGCTGGGCGCCGACGGGCGCGACGCGGCCCTGGAGGCCCTGGATGCTGCGGCCTTGCGCGAGAAGCTGCTGCTGCCCAACTCCCAGCGGCTGTTCGCCATCCGCGTGGCCCTGCGGCGGGGCATGCCCGTGCAGGAGATCCACGAGCTGACGCAGATCGATCCCTGGTTCCTGGACAACATGGCCCAGATCGTCTCAGCCGAGGCCGAACTTTCCGCAAAGCGCCGACTCACCCAGGCCGAGCTGCTGGAGGCCAAGCGGCTGGGCTTCAGCGACGCCCAGTTGGGGCACCTGCTGGGCGTGGGCGAGGCGGCGGTGCGGCAGCAGCGGGCCGCCGCCGGCATCCGCGCCGTGTTCAAGCAGGTGGACACCTGCGGCGGGGAGTTCGAGGCATACACGCCTTACTTCTACTCGACCTACGATCGGGAGGATGAAAGCCGCCCCAGCACCCAGCCCGGCGTGATCATCCTCGGCGGCGGGCCCAACCGCATCGGCCAAGGGCTGGAGTTCGACTACTGCTGCGTGCACGCGGCCTGGGCCCTGCGCGAAATGGGCATCGATTCGATCATGGTCAACTGCAACCCCGAGACGGTCTCCACCGACTACGACACGTCCACGCGGCTGTACTTCGAGCCGCTGACGCTGGAGGACGTGCTGGAGATCGTGGGGCGCGAGCGGCCGCGGGGGCTGATCGTGCAGTTCGGCGGGCAGACTCCGCTGAACCTCACCGCCGGGCTGCACGCCGCGGGCGTACCGATCCTGGGGACCAGCCCGGCCTCCATCGCCCGGGCGGAGGACCGCGAGCAGTTCAGTGCGCTGATCGCCAAGCTGGGGCTGCGGCAGCCGGCCAACGGCATGGCCTCCTCCCTGCCCGAGGCCCTGGCCGTGGCCGAGCGCATCGGCTACCCGGTGATCGTCCGCCCCAGCTACGTGCTCGGCGGGCGGGCGATGGAGATCGTCTTCACGCCCGAGGAGCTGCGGCGTTTCGCGGCCGCCGCGCTGGAGACCTCCGACGGGGCGGCCGTGCTGATCGACAGGTTCCTGGAAGACGCCATCG
>LJUF01000157.1 GCA_001303665.1 Phycisphaerae bacterium SM23_33
TCATCAGGATCCTGGCGGTGGTCTGCATGGCGTTGCCCTTTCCTTCGCAAGTCTACCCCGTCGTGAGACGGTTTTTCGGCCAGGGCGGCCTTGATGTCGGCCACGAACGGGTCGGGCCCGCAAACGTAGAAGTTCTGCGAGAAGTCGCTCACGTGCCGGAGCAGGAACTGCTTGTCGATCCGGCCGTGCTCGCAGCCGGCGCGCTGCTCCCGCGTCAGCGTCAGGACCAGGTTCTCGCCGAGCATCTCGGCGAATTCCTTTTCCAGGATGACGTCCCTGGCCGTCTTGTTGGCGAAGATGAGAGTGTTGCCGGCCAACTGGCCGTCCTGCCGCAGCCGCCGCAGGATGGCGATAAAGGGCGTGATGCCGGCCCCGCCGGCCAGAAAGACGCCCGGGCCCTTGTAGGTGATGGTCCCCCAGACGTCGCGGAGGACCAGCTCGTCGCCGGGTCTGAGCTGGTGCAGCCTTTTCGTCACGCCGTCGTGGTCGAAGTAGCCCTTGATCGTCAATTCCAGGACGCCGTCCTCTTCCAGCGAGGTAAAGGTGAAGGGCCTTTTCTTCTTCTCCCACTGCGGCTGGTTGATGGAGACCTCGGTGGCCTGGCCGGGTAGGAACGTGTATCCGGCCGGCCGCTCCAGGATGAAACGCTTGACGTCGTGGGTGACGAACTCCGTCATCAGGATCCTGGCGGTGGTCTGCATGGCGTTGCCCTTTCCTTCGCAAGTCTACCCCGTCGTGAGACGGTTTTTCGGCCAGGCTGCCGGCGGGAGCCTCCCGGCCGGGAATGCCGTTACGGCTGTCCGCGGCCAAGCAGGATAGGCAGCATGTTGGCGCCGAGTTCCTTGTCGAGGCTTTCGGCGGTCACGCCGGGCTGTCCGATCCTGCGTTTCTTTTCCCGCAGCAGGGCTGCCAGTCGGGACCAGGTGGAGGCGAATTTCTCCAGGTCCCCGTCGCCTCCGGTGAGGATGTCTTTGGCGTGGATGCACCACCGGCCGGACTTCCGCGTCAGGTGCAGGACCTTGCTCTCACCCGGCAGGCTGCCCTCGGCCGAATCGCCGCTTACCTTCCACTGGGCCTTGTCCAGCTGCTGCCGGTTGTCGGAGAGGTTCAGACTCAGCTTGGCGCCGCCTTCCTGTTCAAACGCGCGCCAGCCGCGCTCACCATAGGACTTGACGACGGCGTCCTTGAAGTCCTTGAGGGTGCACAGGTAATCCATGAAGGCCTCCGCCGCCCGCAGCTCCGTCTTGGAGCCCGTCAGGCTCTCCATGAAGCCGGCCTTGTCGAATTCCAGCATGCAGGTGGCCCACTTGCGGACCGCGGCCACCGGCGTGGCCTGGCCGGCGGCTGTCTTGGCCTTTCCGCCGCAGCCGGTCAGGCCCGGCAGCAGGCACGCCGCCAGCAGCACGGATGAGAGAATCGGCTTTCCCATGCTCGCTCCCTTTAAATTGGGCTATCTGACTACGAGATTCGCCAGCCTGCCCGGCACGACGATCTTCTTGACGATGGTTTTGCCTATCACGGCAGCGGCGACCTTGGGCTCGGCCAGGGCCGCTTCGATGACCGCGTCGTCGTCGGCGTCGGCGGCGACACGGATCCGCCCGCGGACCTTGCCATTTACCTGGACGGCCAGCTCGAGCGTTTCTTCGGCAATCATGGCCTCGTCGTACGCCGGCCAGGGCTCGTAGGCCAGCGACTTATCGTGGCCGAGCCTCTGCCAAAGCTCCTCGCCCAGGTGGGGGGTGAAGGGGGCCAGCACCAGCACGAAGCGTTCGGCCTGGTCGCGGGAGATCCTGCCCGTCCTGTAGACGAGGTTGACGAACTCCATCATGGCGGCGATGGCGGTGTTGAATTTCATCGCCTCGATGTCCGACCCGACCTTCCGGATGAGGTTGTGCAGGCCGCGCTCCACCTGCTGGTCGGCCTCCTCGGCCAGCAGCGGCTCGTGCTCGGCGTCGCCGGCGAGCATTCGCCAGGCGCGGTGGCAGAAGCGGTGCACGCCGGGCACGTCGCGGGTGTTCCAGGGCTTGGAGGCCTCCAGCGGACCCATGAACATCTCGTACAGCCGCAGGGTGTCGGCGCCGTACTCGGCGATGACGTCATCGGGGTTGATGACGTTCTTGAGGCTCTTGGACATCTTCTCGGCGCTCTGGCTGAGCGGCTCGCCGGTTTGCTTGTGGCGGGGTTCGGTGCCGGAGAAGTCCACGTCCTCATAGCCCAGGTACACGCCGCGGCGGTCGCGGTAGGCGAAGGAGCGGATCATGCCCTGGTTGAAGAGCTTGTGAAAGGGCTCGGGCGTGCAGACCCAGCCCAGGTCGTACAGCAGCTTGTGCCAGAAGCGGGCGTACAGCAGGTGCAGGACGGCGTGCTCGGCCCCGCCGACGTACAGGTCCACGCCGCCGCTGCGGTTGGTCGGGGTGGGGGCCATCCAGTACTTCTCGATGTCCGGGTCGCAGAAGGCCTGGTCGTTGGTGGGGTCGAGGAAGCGCAGGTAGTACCAGCACGAGCCGGCCCACTGGGGCATGGCGTTGGTCTCGCGCCGGGCGGAGCGGCCGCAGGCCGGGCAGGCGGTGGCCACCCAGTCGGTCAGCCGGGCCAGCGGGGGCTGCGGCGGGGCATTGGGGTCGTCGGAGGCCGCCGGCCTGAAATCGGCCATCTCCGGCAGCTCCAGCGGCAGTTGGTCCTCCGGCAGGGCGACCGTGCCGCAGTTGTCGCAGTGGACGATGGGAAAGGGCTCGCCCCAGTACCACTGCCGGCTGAAGATCCAGTCGCGGAGCTTGTAGTTGACGGCGAACCGCCCCAGGCCGTCGGTCTGGAGGTCCTCGGTGATCTTCCTGATGAACTCCGGCGTCGCCAGCCCGTCGTACTTGCCGCTGTTGACGGCGGTGCCCTCGTCCACGTAGCCGCGCCAGTCCATGCCCTGCGGCGGCTGAACGACCTGGACCACGGGCAGGTCGAACTGCTCGGCGAACTCCAGGTCGCGGGTGTCGTGGGCGGGCACGGCCATGATGGCCCCGGTGCCGTAGGTCATCATGACGTAGTCGGCCACCCAGATGGGGATCCTCTGGCGGTTGACCGGGTTGACGGCGTAGGCGCCGGTGAAGACGCCGGTCTTCTCTTTGGCCTCGGCGATCCGTTCCAGCTCGCTCTTGCGCGAGGCCTGCTGGACGTAGGCGCCGACGGCGTCGCGATGCCTCTCGGTGGTGATCCGCTCCACCAGCGGGTGCTCCGGGGCCAGAACCATGTACGTGGCCCCGAAGAGCGTGTCCGGCCGGGTGGTGTAGACGCGGATGACGTCCTCTTCCTCCAGTGCGGGGTAGCCGCTTTCCTTTCTCCCGGCAAACCATTCCTCGGTTTGCTCTGACGCCAGCGGGAAGTCCAGCTCGGCGCCGGTGGACTTTCCGATCCAGTTCCGCTGCATGATCTTGATGTTCTCGGGCCAGTCGAGCAGCTCCAGGTCGGCCAGCAGGCGTTCGGCGTAGGCGGTGATGCGGAGCATCCACTGCTTCAGCGGCCGGCGGTAGACGGGAAAGTCGCCGCGATCGGAGCGGCCTTCGCTGGTGACCTCCTCGTTGGCCAGCACCGTGCCCAACTGCGGGCACCAGTTCACCGGCGCCTCGGCCATGTAGGCCAGCCGGTGTTGGTCGAGGATCTCGCGCCGCTGCCGGGGGGGCAGCTCGTGCCACTTCCACGTGCCCACGGGCTGACCGAAATAGGGCGTCAGCCCGTCGTACACGTTCGTCACCAGTTGGCCGGCGGGGCCAATCGCGTAGTCGCCCTTCTCCAGCCCCTTCAGCAGCTCCTCGATGGGCCGGGCGGCGCCGGCGGCCGGGTCGTACCAACTGTTGAACAGCTTCAGGAAGATCCACTGCGTCCAGCGGTAGTAGTCGGGGTCGGTGGTGGCCAGCACGCGCGACCAGTCGTAGGAAAAGCCGCACAGCTTCATCTGCTGCTGGATGGTGGCGATGTTGGCGGCGGTGGTCTGGCGGGGATGGACGCCGTGCTCGAGGGCGTACTGCTGGGCCGGCAGGCCGAAGGCGTCGTAGCCCGTGGGGTGCACCACGTTGAAGCCCTTCATCCGCAGGTAGCGGGCCACGATGTCGGTGCCGGTGTAGTTGGCCGCGTGCCCCACGTGCAGGCCGACGCCGGACGTGTAGGGGAACATGTCCAGGACGTAGAACCTGGGTTTGTCCTGGAAGCCCTCTTCGCCGGGGTTGGGCTGGCGGAAGGTGTCGTGAGCCTGCCAGTACTCCTGCCACTTCTTTTCGACTGTCTTGAAGTCGTATCCTGCCATGGCGTTTTCCACGAATTACGCGGCCCGAAGGGCCGTGCCTTTGGGACGAATTACACGAACAGAACGGCAAAAGGTCAACCAGTGCCTGCGCCAAACAAAAAGCCCCGCAATCCTTTCCAGACCGCGGGGCGAATGGCTCAGCCTGTTCCCGCGATCCGTCAGACTTCGGCCAGCTCAGCCGAGCCGCGCAGCAGGAGCCCCAGCAGGTTCAGCAGGCTCGGGCTGTCGCCCTGACGGATCATCATAACCTCTGCCACTCATTATCGGCAGCGGCATCGGCCGGTCAAGATTCATTTCTCCGGGATTTCCAGCCGGCGGCCAGCTTCGAGCGGACCTGTTCGGCGGTCATGCCGGCGATGCGGAATTCCTTTCGCGGGCTGGCCCACCCCTCCATCAGCTCCACGTCGCGCTTGCCGGCGCCCAGGGCCTTGGCCAGGATGGCGGCGACGGCCTGGTTGGCCTTGCCCTTTTCCGCCGGCGCCGACGTGGCCACCTTGAGGCAGTCGCCCAGGACCCCGACAATGCGGTCGCGCGAGGACTTGGGCACGGTCTTGACGGCGATCACGGCCCCGCCGGCCACCTCCCGAATGTCGAGATTGCCAACGTCCTTCATCAGACTTGCCCCCGGCGCGACGAAGTCGCCGGCTCGCCGGCCGAATCCGTGCGCTTCGCGTAATCCGTGTAATCCGTGGACTTACAGCATTCCCTGCTGCCGGGCGTATTGGAAGATTCCCCCGGCAGCGAGGATGGGCCCGGCCTCGCCCAGCTCGGCGCACTGGAAGATTTCGCCGGTGTTCAGGTTCTTCAGCGTGGCGGTCTCGACGTTGACCTCCACCTGCTGGCCGGTGGCGATCTTTTCGATGAGCCTCTCGGGCGTCTCCAGCGGCACCAGGTGGCCGCCGTTGATGCTGTTGCGGTAGAAGATCCTGGCGTAGGACTGGGCGACGACGGCCTTGACGCCGGCCTGGGCCAGGGCCAGCGGGGCGTGCTCGCGGCTGGAGCCGCAGCCGAAGTTCCTGCCGGCCACCACCACGGCGTATTCGCTCCTGAACGCCTCCCCGACGATGAAGGGGACGTTGCCTTCCGGCAGGCCGGAACCTTCCGGCGGCAGCCCGGAAAGGGCGTAGCGGCCGAAGTACCTGCGCTCTTCCGGGATGGCGGGGTTATAGGAAAGGTACTGCGCCGGAATGATCTGGTCGGTGTCCACATTATCGCCGACCACGAACGCCTTGCCGCGAATCATTTTCTCCATCGCAGGGTGTCCTCGCGGGCCGGGGCTCTCCGCCGACCGCAGGGGATTGTACCGCCTGCCGGCCGGCCGCAAAAGCCCGACGCCCCCGTCGGCGGGCCCTCACCGGGTTTTTTCCGGGGAATCCTTCTTTCGGGCCGGCGAAGTTCTTGTCCGGGGCCGACCTTCGGCCGCCAGGGTGAGTCGCATGCGTCGGCTCAGCTTGACCTGGGCGATTATGCCGGCGGCCGCCAGCGCCACAGCGGCCAGTACCAGGCTCAGGATCAGCCAGTGGCCGTGCGGCCCGAGCATCAACCGCAGCAGCCGGCCGCGAGCGATAATGACGGCGGTGCAAGCCACCGCGACGTGAGCTCCGATCGCCGCGGACAGGAATATCCAGATGGGTTTGGCGAACAGGAAGGCCAACGCCCCGAACCCCAGCGCAAACAGGCAGCCGAAGACCCAGCCGATGGCGGGGGTCGGGGAGAGGAACAGCATCAGCCCCAGCCCGCCGGCGGCCACCAGCAGGCCGAAGGTCAGGCGATAAACAAACCACGCCGCCGCGCATAGCAGCGCGGCGCCGCACAGACAGGCCAGGAGACACTCCAGCCCCGTGGCCGCCGGGCGAAACTCCCACAGCAGCTAGGCCCCCCCGAACGCGCCGCAGTACGTGCCGGCCAACAGCAGGTCAAGGCGAAAGATGAAGTAGCCCAGGAAACAATGGACCAGGGCCCAGACGGCCGTCAGGAACAGGGCCGGGCTCAAGACGACCAGCAGCGCGGTCAGAAGGGCTCGCAGCGCCTCCGGCTCGACCGGCATCGTTTCGGGAATGGGCATCCGTGCATCCCCTTATTCAGTGTGGCGGCATTTTACGGTGCGTGCCGAGTCAGGAAAAGCCGTAAGCCCGGCTTGTAGAGGTCGGACGGCGTCCGGTCTTGGGCGCCCGCGTCCGCGGGCTGCGGCAAGCGGGCCGGTATCGCTCCGGCCGGGCGTCCATTCTCCGGGGCTGTGTGGGGGCGCGCAAAAAAGAGGGCGATACCCAGGCGGAGGGAGACCTGAGAATCGCCCCTACTAGCCGCAACCCGAACGTAGGCGGAGGGAGACCTACGTCTTATACGGGTGCAGCGGACATTTCACTGGGTTGTAAACGGGTTGGCTAACCCGGCGCCGGCGTGCCACCACTCCACACAAGATTCTACGTATGTTGTCGGCCAAGGGACGCCAAATTCTTGAAAAAATCCTGGACGGCGCGGCGCTGCGGTTCGCCGTCCGTGTCACGAATGCCCATTCGAATCCGCGACGCCGATGGCTCGGGCCGCGGGTCCTCTCCCGGTCGCGGCTCGAAACATCCGGCGGTATCTCCCTACCTCGCCGACAACGCCGATGCTTCGGCCGCGCCCTGGCTGCAGAAAGCTGGGAAAAAAGCTGCCGCGCTTCACGTCCTGGGCCGGGGCCGCACGCCCTGCCCCGAGCCCAACCGCGCCGGCGCCTCCGCAGCCGTACCTTTGCGGCTTGCCCGTCCGTAGGCTTGCCGACGAAGGCCCCAAACACGATCCGTCGTGTTTGAGGACACACGCCGCCGGTTGGGAGAAAGTGCAATCCAGCCGTGGCTTCCACAGCCCGAACCGGCGGACACCAGCCAGGCAAAGACGCAACCTGCCGGCGGCCGCGCTGCGGCGCCCGCGCCGCCGGCGTATTCGGTTTTCAATTCAACTGCAGCCCAGCGATGCGCCGCAGTTGAAACACTTGTAGCAGTTGCCGTTTCGCACGGTGATGGCCCCGCAGACGTCGCAGGCGGGGGCGTCTTCCTGAAAATGCGAGAACTGCTGATGGAGTCTTTCCGTGATGGAGACGACCCGGCTGTCCAAGAGGGCAGCCGGCGCGGCGGGGGGCTGTTTGGCCGGATCCCCATCGCCACCATCGTCTTCGTCGCCGGCACTTTCGCCGGCATCGGTGGGGAATAAACCGGCGCCGGGGGCCGCAACCTCCCT
>LJUF01000158.1 GCA_001303665.1 Phycisphaerae bacterium SM23_33
CTGCTTCGACCCGCCCCAGTACGTGCAGAAGACGATCCGGCTGGCCGTCGGGTTCAGCTTGGCGATGAAGCAGTCGCCTCCGTAGACGCCGCCGTGGCCGGTGCCGGCCGGCTCGCCGCCGTACTTGGTCTGCGCGGCCCCGGGCGAGACGGGCAGGTCGCTGGAGGCCGTCTGCCCGCCGATGACCGCCGAGCCGTCCGCCAGCGGGATGATCTCGCGAGGCTGCTCCCATTCGCTGCCGCCGAGGTACGTGGCGTACTCCACGCGATACCGCAGGACTTCCTGCGGCGCCGCTGAGCCGGACTCGCCGCCAACGGCAGCGCCGCCTGCGGCCAGCAGGCCGACGGCCAGCACCGCGACCTCCGCCCAAGCTGCAACGCTTGCGGTTCTCATGGATGCCTCCTCCCTGGTGGACGTTTCCACCCGGGCTCGGAAGATACCATTTTTCACCAACGATGCATAGTCCCCGGCCGGATATTCACGCGTTGATGCCCTGCTGGCTCAGGGGCGCTGGCGATTGCGGCGCCGGATGTTGGCAAACGGCCGGGCCAACGGTAAGCTCGTGTGTTCCCGCCGACGGCGGCGGAACGGAAATCGGAGCGGGCATGGCGATGCTGCCGGTCAACTTCGTTGTGGGTGTCCTTTGTGCCCTGATGTGCGCGGCGTGTGCCTGGGCCGGGGAGGTTATCCCGGTCACGCAGACCGGCGCCAAGCCCGGCGACGGCGCCGACGACACGGCGGGCGTGCGGGCGGCCATCAGGCTGTGCCGCAGCAAGCCCGGCTCGGTGCTGCGGTTCCCCAAGGGCCGCTACGACTTCCACCCGCCCGAGGGGCCCCCGGCCCGCCCGGTGGCGATGCACTTTGCCGGCTGCAAGGACCTGACCGTCGAGGGCGAGGGCTCGGAGCTGGTATTCCACGGCACCATGGGGGCCATGGCCTTCAACGAGTGCCGCGGCGTGGTGGTCAGGAACGTCGTGATCGACTCGCAGCGGCCGCCTTTTTCCATCGGCGAGGTCATTGCCGCCGCCGGCAAGAGCTTCGACGTGGAGGTTTGGAAGGAGTTCCCGGTCCGCGGCGGCGAGGCCGTCGAGGCCTTCATGGAGTACGACCCCGAGACGAAGTTCCCGATGCCGGGCGGCCTGGACGTGTACCACGCGGTGGACTCCACCGAGCTGCTCCGGCCGCAGGTGCTGCGGGTCCAGCTCAAGCGGGCCGTCCGGGCCAAGGTGGGGGCGGTGATGGTCCTGCGGCACGTGGTCTACGGCCCGGGGGCGCTGGCGTTCCGGTCCAGCGCCGACGTCCGCGTCGAGAACGTGACCATCTACGCCACGCCGGGCATGGGCGTGACCGGCTCGCAGAGCACCGACCTGCATCTAAAGGCTGTGCGGGTGATGAACCGCCCGGGCACGCGGCGGATCATGTCGGCCACCGCCGACGCCACCCACTTCAACGCCTGCTGCGGCAGCATCCGCATCGAGGACTGCCTGTTCGAGGGGATGGGCGACGACGCCGTCAACGTCCATGGCATGTACCTCCGCGTCACGCAGCGGCTGGACGACAAGACGATCCTGGCCGTGGTCCGCAACAACTGGCTCTTCCCGCCGCAGCCCGGCCACAACCTGGAGCTGATCGATCCCGCAAGCTTGTTGCCGTACGACACCGGCTGCGTCGAGGCGGTCAGCGTGGACCGCCGGGCCGGCACGCACCGGATCACGTTCGCCCGCCCGCTGCCGCAGCGGCTCCAGGCCGGGCATTACCTGGGCAACACCGCCTGGGCGCCGAAGCTGCGGATCACCGGCTGCCAGGTCCGCGCTAACAGGGCCAGGGGATTCCTCATCCAGACCCGCGACGCCCTCGGAGTCCATCGGCACGCGCGACGTCGTCATCCGCAACAACACCTTCGAGGGATGCAACAACGGTGCCGGCTGGCACCCGGCCGTCATCAACGTCTTCGCCGACCTGGAGCAGGGCAAGGGCCGGGGCGCGGCGGGCGTGCACCGCAACGTACTCATCGAGGGCAACACCATCCGCGGCACCAACAACGCCGCCATCTTCATCTGCTCGGCCGACGGGGTCGTCGTGCGGAACAATCGCATCGAGGGCAGCAGCGGCAAGCCCGACCGCACCGGCGGCCACTCGGCCGTCTACCTGCGAAACAGCCGCAACGCGGAGATCACCGGCAACACGCTGGCGGCCGGGCCGGGGCAGACCCGGGCGGTCCTGATCGGCCTCGGCTGCGAGAAGGGCACCATCAAAGTCCACGCGAACAAGGGCTTCTGACGACCCCGCCCGAAGCCTGACCGGCGCGGGCCGGGGCGGAGGTTCCACGCGATGGTGCTCCGAGCTGGCCCGGCGCTGGCTGGTTCGCGAACGCTCATGCGTTCGGCCCCTTCGGCCTGCCGCCGACAATGAGACGGCCGTCCCTGCATGGGATGGCCTTGGTGGCCACGGTCGTGGTCTCTCTCAGGACGGCCTCGCCGGCGTCACGCGGCATGACGAACCTCATCGTCGCGTTCGGGTACGCCTCGGCGATGCGGTCGAGCAGCGCCGTCAGTTGGCGGCCGCCGCCCACGTGGCTGGTTCGGCCGTACGGCACGTCCCCGACGAAGTGGAGGTCTCCTTCGATCCCCGGGCGCAGGGCGAAGGCCGATGCGGTGAAGGCACGCAGGGTCGGGGCGCGCCGCTGGGTCTGCTCGATCAGGGGCATCAGGGCCTCGAGATACTCGGCCACTTCTCCCCAGCGTCGGCAGGCCTTGGCATGCATCCCCCTCAGTCCGCGGATGTACTTGAGCCGTTTGTTTGCGGCCTCGACGCTGCTGACGAGCGAGAGATTCTTGCCGGCACATTCGACGGCCTCGGGGGCGATGTCGGAGGCGATGATGGTCTGGAACTTCTTGGGAAAGAACAGACAGGCGATGCTGACGATCATTCCCGTGCCGCAGAACGGGTCCCACAGCACCGAGGGCCGCTCCGCCGACGGCGAGGTCGGTATGTGCTCGATGAGGCTGTAGGACAGCCTCGGCGAGAAGCGACACGCATCGGACCCCGGGTATCGGTACAGCACGCGCCCGTGTGCAAAGAGCTGCGGAGAGAAGAACTCAGCGGTGCCGGCGCCGTTCGTGGCCACAGCGTTTCTCCAGAGAACGTGTATTAGACGGCAAGAGCGCCGCATATCAAGGAGCGAAACGGGCCGCTTACTATGTTGGCTGGTTTCTTCGCCCCTCTGGCCGCTCTTTGCCGGGCTGCTCCTGCCGGACCTCCGCCCGCCGCCGGGCCGGGGCAGACCCGGGCGGTCCTGATCGGCCTCGGCTGCGAGAAGGCCACCATCAAGGTCCACGGCAACAAGGGATTTTGACGTGCTCGGCGGGCCGAGGGCGGCCGCCGCGAGCGCGGGCTGGTGAATTCGTCAAGGCTCATGCTGCCGCTCGTCGAGCAGCAGGCATCGGTGAAGCACTGGTCGCTGACGACGTTGCGGGAGAAGCTCCCCTCAGGGACCCCCAAGGGGGCATCAAGATCGGTGCGAAGGTGGTGACGCACGCCCGGTACGTGGTCTTCCAGACCCGCCTGCCTGCGCCAGGTGGGCAGGTGGCGGAGGTAGCTCCTACCTGGTCCAAACGCCAGGATGAAGGCCGTTTCGGGCGCGATTACGGTCCGACTGCGGCCCGATGCCCCCTTGCTGGAACCGAGAACGAGCTTGTGGATCTCCCGCACCGTGATAGAATCATCGAAAAGGTCCACGGCGGTCGTGGGTGCGAGTTCATCTGGGGGATCTCGTATAATAGTCGTGCACGCGGCCTGTACGTCGTGGGCGGGCGGCTTCCGGCGCGGTTGCCGGTGGACGCTTGGGGAGGACCCGCGGCGGATCCAGGGATGCCACCGGCGGAAGCCGGCTCAAGCCGGCAGGAGACCATGGACAGACTGACCAGGCCGGCGACGTTCAAACACGCAGTGTGCGTGTACCCCTACCGCCGGGAGCTCAACGAAGCGGGGTTCTTCCCGCCTCTGGGGCTCGAATTCATCGCCACCGTCGTCCGGCAATACGCCCGGTCGCTGGACCTGATCGACCTGCGCCTGGAGCCCGGCCGGACGCGAGACTTCCTCCGCCCGAAGACGGACCTGGTCTGCTTCTCCGTCAACTGGGACCGTGATCCGCAGTTCCTGGCAGAGGAGATCCGTTCCGTGCCGCCGGGAATTCTGACGGTCGTCGGCGGGCGACACGCGACCGAGCGCCCGGCTGAGTGGCTGGCGGAGTTCCCGAACGTCGATGCGGTCGTTCGGGGCGACGGGGAGGAAGCCATGGCGGAGCTCTGTGGGCGCGTCCCGATGGAGCAGATCGCCGGACTGAGCTTTCGCAGAGACGGCCGCATTCACCACAATGCCAACCGCACGCTGAGCGCGGCGCCGGACGACCTGTACCCCGACCGCGGCCTCCGACGGCACAAGTACGCCATCAAGATCTCAGACGTCAACACGGGTATACTGATCGACGCGATTGCGACGTCGCGCGGCTGTCCGTTCAACTGCAGGTTCTGCTCGTTCAACCGCAATCCGTGGGGCGAGAAGCGTCGGTGGACCGCCCGATCGCCGGAGTCCGTCGTGGACGAGCTTGCCGAAACGAAGGCGCGCATCGTCGGGTTTACGGACGATCTGTTCACGTACGACATGGACCGCGTCGAGCGGATCTGCGACCTGCTCATCGCCCGCGACATCCGGAAGAGGTACTCCGTCAACGCACGCCTGGAGGTCGCCCGCCGGCCGGACGTCCTCAGGAAAATGGAGCGGGCGGGCTTTTCCATGCTCATGCTGGGCATCGAGTCTGCTCACGACAAGACGCTGAAGTCCATGCGAAAGGGCCAGGACGTGGCCCAGATTCGCCAATACTGTAAGGTCCTTCGCCACAGCCGCATGATCCTCCACGGGTACTTCATCCTGGGCTGCATCGGCGAAAGTGTCGACGACATGCTCCAGATCGCGCCGTTCGCGCAGGAGCTCGGGATGGACACGATCGCCCTTTCGAGGCTCCGTTTCAGCCCCTACTCCGGGCTGGACGAGCTCCTGGCCAACAGCCCTGGCTATCACATCGCCCCCAACGGCAAGATCTACTCCGACCATTGTTCCGTAGGCGAGCTGCGGAAGCTGCGACGGCGGATCTACAGGCAGTTCTACACGCCGTCACAGATCGCGCGCGTGTGCAGGAAGGGCTTTCAGAACAACGCGTTGAGCTTCCTGCCGGAATTCCTCCCACGCCTGCCGCAAGTCGCCGGCGCCACGATCGCCCGCGTGTGGTACAGGTCGAGACGCCGGGCAAAGAAGCAACGCGCCCGGAGGCAGGCCACGGGCCCCGGCCACCCGGCCAGCGGGGTAAAGCCCCTTCAGGCGTCTCCATAGCCGTGGCACGGCAAGCGCGAGGACACAGAGCCCCGCGACGGCGAGGCTCCCGAAAAGCAGAGGGGGCCCGGCGATTCGGAGCCAACTGTCTTTCTGTTCCCATGGTGCGGATGTTGGCTCACGCCGGCTCTGGTCAGCGAGTTCGGGCTGCGCGGGCGCGCTCTCCCCGCGCTTGGCCATAGTCTCGGCCCACACGCCCCCGGTCGGCTCCTTGGGCTCCGGCGCTGGCTGTGGAGGCCCCAGTGTCAGCTCGGCCTCTGTTTTCGGTGCCCGAATCCGGGCGATGTCGGTTGAGGCGGGAGATGAGGCGGTACCGGTCGGCGGCGGCGTCTCAGGCCGGCAGGCGGCGCCGCCGGGGGCGCTTACTGTCAAACTGCTGCCGGGGCAAGCCGATAAGACCCGGGGAGGGGCCGGCCCCGGGTGCCGGCGGCGTGGCCTTCAGGCCGGATTTTGGGGGGACGAAAATGGGGAAGTCCTGTAAGATGGTTGGACTAGGCGGGGCCGTCCGGCCGCCCTTGGGGTGGCTGGGCGGGCCCGGGCATGCAAGGAGTGTCTCAGATGTACCGGCCCCAGATCAAGGTGGTGGACTGCACCATACGTGACGGCGGGTTGGCCAACGACTCGCACTTCACCCTGGAGACGGTGCGTGCGGTGTACAAGGCGGCCTGCGCTGCCGGTGTGGACTTCGTAGAGCTGGGCTACCGCAACAGCAAGGAGATGTTCTCGCCGGCGGAGTTCGGCCCGTGGCGGTTCTGCGACGAGGAGCAGCTCCGCCGCGCCGTCGACGGCATCGAATCGGACGGCACCCGCATCTCCATCATGCAGGACGCCCACAAGGCGGTGCCCGAGGACATCCTGCCCGCCGAGCAGTCCGTGGTGGACATGATCCGCGTGGCCACGTACGTCAAGGACGTGGACAAGGCCATTCGGCTGGCGAACAACGCCACCGACAAGGGCTACGAGGCCACCATCAACATCATGGCGATCTCGCACGAGGGCTCGCCCTTCCTGGACGAGGCCCTGCAGCAGATGGAGGAGGAAACCTCCGTCCAGGCCGTGTACGTGGTGGACAGCTTCGGCGCCCTGTACAGCGAGGAGGTGCATTTCCTCGTCGAGAAGTACCAGACCTACCTGAAGACCAAGGAAGTCGGCGGGCATTTCCACAACAACCAGCAGTTGGCCTTCGCCAATACCATCGAGGCCATCATCCGCGGCGCCAACTATCTGGACGGGACGCTGTACGGCCTGGGCCGGGCCGCCGGAAACTGCCCTCTGGAACTGCTGCTGGGCTTCCTGAAGAACCCCAAGTTCCACATTGAGCCGGTGCTGGACGTCATCTCCAACGAGATCCTGCCGCTGGCTGAGAACATCGCCTGGGGCTATCACATCCCCTACATGCTCACCGGCGTTCTGGATCAGCATCCCCGGGAGGCCATGGCCTGGATGAAGTCCGGGGTCAAGGACGAGTTTGTGGAATTCTACAGGCAGTTGACAGCCGACCCGGGGGAGTGAGCCGGCCGGCAGCCGACCCGCTCACATCGTCAGCACGTCGCGAAGGCTGAACGGGGGGCCGTCGTATCTTTCTCCCGCCAGCAATCGTTCCGCGCGGGCATGGGCGTGGTCCATGGCCGCCTGGACCTTCCGCCGCCACGCTTCCAATCGGTCCCTGCCCAGGCGCGGCGGAACCTCGATCGGGCGGCCGACGACGGCCCGCACCCGGCCGAAGGGCACGGGCAGTGCGATTCTCCGCCCGGCCGGACCCGCCCGGCGGCAGCGGCCGAGGGCGAAGCCCACCGGCACGAGGGGCATGCCGCCCCGGCTGGCCAGGTAGATCGGCCCGGGCGAGACGACCTGCGCCGGCCCGAGCGGGTGGTCGGCCGTCAGGCCCAGGTGCCGCTGCCGGCCGCGGCGGATCAGCTCCCGCAGCGCCCTGTCCCCCTGGTGGTCGGTGGAGCCGCGGATGGCCTGGCCGCCCCAGAAGCCCAGCACCTGGGCGATGAGGTCGCCGTCCCGGCCGCGCGAGACCAGCGTGGTCATCATCCGGCCGTGCGTGTAGGCCGGGATCAGCAGCATCTCGTGCCAGAAGATGTACAGCCCCGGGCGCGGCATGTGCTGGGGGACGGTGGTCAGGTCGTCGATGGCGAAGCGGATGTCCAGCGAGCCCAGCCACCCGCGGAGCAGCCAGGCTGTCGCCCAGGCGGTGGCCCGGGTGGGGATGACGCGCTCTCGGATCATGTGTGTGCTTCGAGCCGGAGCCCGGCCTGGAGCCGTCCGGCCGGCTGCCGTACTTGCGGCGGGCGCTTCAGCGGCTCGATCCGCGCTTCAGCATGACCCATGCGCCGCTTAGAATCAATACCACGCAGGCCGGCTCGGGAACTTCCGCCCCGGCGCAGCCTTCCAGGTAATGGATCGACCAGATGTTGTAGTCCAGACCGTCCACGACGTCGTCTTCGTTGAAGTTTCCGACGCTCCAGCCGCCCTCGGACCAGGCCGGGACCGGCTGGGCGAGGTAATTCACCGACCACTGGTTGTAGTCCAGGCCGTCCACGCAGCCGTCCGGCTGGGTGTCGCCCGGAACCGGAAGCCGGTGCGCCAACGTCAGCCTCATGCCGCCGCCGCTCTTGTCACCATAGCTGATCCAGGGGTTGCCCAGTGAGTCCAACGCCAGGGAAACCCGGTCGCCCGTCGCTGCCGGGGCGACGGATTCGACGATCCAGTCGCTGCCATCCCAGGTGGCGTACCTTAGCTCAGGGGCGCCGTAGGCGATGTGCGGTGTGCCGTCGGCCTCCAATGCAAGGGCGATGAGGCCGCAGGGGTACTGCTTTGGGATCACCTGAATGTCAAATCCGCTGCCGTTCCATACGCCGTACTTCACGTCCGCATAGTCGGCGGTGTAGTAGCTGATGCTTGGCCTGTCGTCTGGGCCGATCACAATGCTGCAATTCCCCCAGGTGTCCACGCATGCCTGGTCAACGGGATAGATGTCCCAGGACGAATCGTTCCGCCTGGCGTACCTCAATTCCGAAGTGTCTGCCGCCACGTAAACTATGTGTGGCCTTCCCAGACTGTCCAATGCAAGGCACGAATTCCAGCCACAGTCTCCGTTATCGTCAACCGTTTCCATATCCCAGGAGGTTCCGTTCCAGCGGGCGAACTCCAAGGCCTCATTGGTCGTCTCGCCTTCAACATAGCTGATGCAAGGGTTATCCTCAGCGTCCAGTGCAAGATAGCAATCCCACCCCTCACGAGTCAGGGTGTCAAGCACTTGAAACTCCCATTGCGTCCCGTTCCACGCGGCATACTTCAACTCGTCCCCGCCCCCGGCGAATGCGTGAACAATGTGAGGCCGCTCGTTGCTGTCCAGCTTGAGGCAGTTGTAAAATCCTTCATTGTACGGCGAGGTGCCCGGAGGGGCGACGACTTCGATGCTCCAGGACGTGCCGTCGTGAGAGGCGTACTTGAGATACCAGTCTCGATTCGCGTCGCAGATGTTGTAGCTTATATGAGGCCGGTCGGCTAAATCGAATTGCAGGCTGGATGACGGGCCCGAGTTTGATTCCGTGTCGACGGTCTCGAATGCCCATTGCGGAGCAGCCCGTTCGGCCAGGGTGAGCACCACCGTTGCAGTCAAAAGCACCTTGAACGTGAAGCGCATTGAATCTTCTCTCCTGGCTGGGTAAGATGAACGCACACACTCCCGCTTTGGCTTCGATGCAAATAACGTAGCCGACCGCTATTATACTCCGATGCTACGTTCAGTCAAGCTGGATACATGCGTTATTATCGGACATTCCCCATTTGATCTTCCGGGCACGAGGGCCGCGGGCTGTTGTCCGCGGTCCGCCCGGAGCAGGGGGCTTGACTGTCGGGCGTGTTCTGCGAAGTGTGTCAGGTTAGGCGCGCGCGCCGTGTTGGGCGGCGGCGGATGGCGGGGCTGGCCAGGAGGATCAAGAACAGGCA
>LJUF01000159.1:0-7505 GCA_001303665.1 Phycisphaerae bacterium SM23_33
CGCCCGCCTCCAAACCAACGCCGGCCGAAGCCCCGGACTAAGGCGCCTCGCTGCTGGGGACCGCCCGCAGATGCCACGCGACCGAGAGACTCCGCAGGGTCATCCGGCGCACTTTGAGCGAGTGTGGGCTTGACGGGCGGGGCAAGACGTGATAGCTTCTTGCTCATAGCGCCCCCATCGTCTAGTGGCCTAGGATATCAGGTTCTCATCCTGGAGACAGGGGTTCGACTCCCCTTGGGGGTAAGTGCAGCGGCTGCCTGGACTGGCGGGCAGCCGCGTCTTTGCGCACAGATCCCGCAATCGCGGGCTCCGCGTCGCCCCCGGCTTGGGCTGACGAGTTGGTGCGAGCCGATCCGGTGAGGCACTACACCGGATTCTGCGCCGCCGGCGTGAAATGGCCTTCGGGAGCGGACACGGCTTGCAGGCAAGCCGTGCCGCGCTCGGGGCCCGCACGGCTGCACACAACGCAACCGTGGCACCCGTACCTTCGAGCTTGACGCGACACTAGGGATTCAGTTGCAGTCGGACCAACTCAAAGGTCCATGGCTCGGGGCTGCGCGTGCACAGCACAAGCTGGTTCGCCTCCGGGTTTGCCCATCGCGGCAACCACGGCCCGCGCATGACCTCAGCCTGTTCGCTCGTGTCAGGCGAGGCGACGAAAAGCTCCTTGTCGGTGGCGGCGGCGAAGCGTCGGCTGCCCATCCAGCAGCCGGCCTGGGTTCGGGTCTTGAGTGTGTGTTTCCTGCCGTCGGCGAGGTCAATCAGCGTAAGGGCGTCGGCCGCCGGGTCATAGTATGCCAGTCGCCGGCCGCCGGGACTGAGCGGCCCGGCCAGTCCGGCAAAGACCTGGGAGCTGCCCAGCGCAGAGCTGGACGTGTTGACCTGGCATAGTCGTTCCGGCGGGACGCCGCTTCCCCGCGTCCACCGGCACAGAAAGGAGCCGTCGTCTTCGTGGGCCAGGTACACCAGCGTGCGGTCGTCCACCCAGTGGGGCCAGAGCTGCTGGTGTGCTCCCTTGGCGGGCGGGCCGGCCTGGAGTTCCGCGGTGCTGGGATCGAAGATGTGGAGCTGCGATTGGTCTGGCAGGTTGGAGCCGGCCACCGCCAGATAGCACCCGGACGGTGAGAACACCGGCGCCAGCAAGTGTTTGAGGCCGACGGCGGTGCGGCGGGTCTTGCCGGTCGTGAGGTTGTGGATGCACAGCTCGCACCGGCCGGAATCCTGGTACGCCACGAAGGCCAACCGCCTGCTGTCGGCCGACCACGCGGGCCAGCATGCCCCCGCGGTGCAGATACCTTGGGCCGTGCCGTCGGCACCGACCCGCCGCATGGACAGCGAGACAGCTTGGAGCCCCTTGCCGGAGAACAGGCCCTCCGGCTGGACCTCCTGATCCGGTGCCACCTGGAGATACGCGACCCACTCCCCGTCGGGGGATACCGCCGGCAGCTGCAGCCCGCTGTTGGGGACCCTGCCCAGAGGTTGGAGTTGCACTCGCAGGTGGGTGGTTGGCATCATCTCCCAGCCATGCGGGGCCTGGGGGGCAGCCGGTGCCGGCGAGGCGCCCTGGCGGACACAACCCCAGCCGGCGCACAGGAGCAGCACCCAGGCGGGGACGTTCCGCGTCATCAAGGTGCAGCCTCCTTCGTTGTTGGCGTCCGATCCTCCTGATCGTCGGCGCCCATCTCGCGCTTGAGCTCCTCCAGTCCCTCGCGCGCCCGCTTCATCTTCTCATCGATCTCGGCGGTGCTGCCTATCACGGTGGGGGTGATGAAGGCGAGCAGCTCGCGATTCCGCTTGGCCTTGTCCACGCTGCGGAACAAGGGTCCGATCAGGGGCAGGTCCCCCAACAGCGGCACCTTGCGTACCTCCTCGAAGTCCTCCTTCCGCGTGATCCCGCTGAGCATGACGGTCTGGCCGTGCTTGACGATGACGTGGGTGGTGGTCTCGCGCCGGTCGAAGATGAAGTT
The DNA here is from genome assembly GCA_001303665.1 of Phycisphaerae bacterium SM23_33. Lineage (GTDB taxonomy): Bacteria > Planctomycetota > Phycisphaerae > SM23-33 > SM23-33 > SM23-33. Next base: position 1,968 of record LJUF01000159.1, read on the forward strand.
GCCGAGGTTGGTCTCGCCGGACACGATCCGGGACAGCTCCAGGTTGATGGTCAGATCAACGTCTCCCTCTTTGGTGATGTGCGGGCGGACCCGCAGCAGCGTTCCAACTTCCTGGTAGGCAATCTGGCTGGCGGTCGTGAGCCCCTCCGCCGAGGTCCTCGCCTCGGTCTGGACGGGGACATCCTGGCCGTCAAAGAACTCCGACTCCTGGTTGTCGGCCGTCATCAGCTTGGGCTCAAACAGGACCTTCATGCCGAATTTCTTCATCAGCGCCTGGATGAGGATGCTGACGTTCAGGTTGCCTTGCAGCACCACGCGCCCGAAGGTGTCGCCGCCGATGAAGAAGGTGCCGCCGAACAGCTGGTTGGCCGCGACGCTGGCGCCGCCGCGGATGGAGGTGTCGAACAGCCGGGGATCGGCCAACAGCGAGGCGTCCGACGCCAGCCGCACCCCCAGGGTGGTCACGTCGTCGTGCTGGATCTCGGCCACGATGGCGTGAATCATCACCTGCAGCCCGGGGCGGTCCAGCTCCTCCACCAGACGCTGCATGGGCTCCAGGTAGGCCTGCGGCGCCAGCACCATCAAGGCGTTGCGCCGGTTGTACGGCACCACCCGGATCTTGCCGATCAGGTTGCTGCTGGGCTGCTCGTCGGTCCGGGGGCGGGCCCGCTGCCACCAGAACGGCATGACCTGTCCGCCGGCCGCATCGGCGCCTTCGGGAGTCTGCCGGGCCGCCCCCGTCCGATCCGGCTCGGAGACGCCTCGTCGCTGGCGCACTCGCAGACCGCTCTGGGACCGGAGGATGGAGGCCAGCGTGCCGGTCTCGGCCAGCAGGGCGTTGACCCGCTCGCACAGGTCCTCGGCGTTGGCGTGCTTGAGCTCGATGATCGTGGGCAGGCCGGCCTCCTGCGGCTGGTCCAACTTCTCGATCAGGCGATCGATGACCACGTAGTTGGCGGGGCTCTTGGTGGTGACGATCAGCTTGTTGGAGTTGGGCAGGGCCTGGAAGCTGAACTGGCCGAAAAGCCGACCCACGGGCGTGGTTTCGGTGGCGGGCCGGCCGAAGAAGAGAATGTCCATCCACGAGCCGCTGCGCTGCCGCCGGCTGAACATCTCCTCCAGCAGCTCCTTGACCTGCACCGGGTCGGCGTGCTTGAGCACATACACCCTGGGCTCGACTTCCTCCGGGGACAGGGGCTTGTCCCACTCGTTGATCAGCGCCTCCACCCGCTTCATCGTGATGGCGTCGGTGATGACGGTCACCGTGTTCCGCCGCGTGTCCGGCACCACCTGCACCTTGGCGGCGGCGCGATCGTAGCGGTAGGACTTTCCCCAGTAGCTCTCGTAGGACAACTGGCGGCTGGAGAACAGCGTCTCCAGCTTGGTGGTAACCTGGTCGGCGTCCTCGTACTTGAGCTGAAACTCCCTGGTCATTTGATACTCGGACGTCTCCACGTCCAGCTTGGCCAGCAGCTCCTGGACGATCTCCCGGCCGCGCTGCGAGCCGAACACCAGCAGCTTTCGCGACTGGCGGAACGGCACCACCCGGATGCTCTTTTTGAGCTCTTCGTTGGGCATCGACTCGATGGTGCGGACGATCTGGTCGGAGATCTCATCCATGTCGGCATGCCGTATCGAGAACAGCTCGAAGTACTTGTCGACCTTGGCGGGCTCGTCCAGCCTCTCCACCCACTCCACGATCACCTTCATGATTTCCGCCGGGGCCACCGCGATGATCCGGTTCCGCGCCACATCGGTCACCAGCACCACCGGCGTCTTGCTTGCCTCGATGACCACCGCCGTCACGCTGGTGGGCGGGGCGCCGCCCGGACCGGGGGCCCGGGCCGAGCCGCCCCCCGGCGGCGTCGGCCCGCCGGGGCTCGGCCCGCCCGTCGGTCCGCCGGGGCGGCGTTCCGGCTGGCCAGCGGAGATCTCCTTGGCCGGCTTGCCGACGGTGGCCTCGATGATCGGGCGCAGGATCGAGATGATCTCGCTGGCGTCGCCGCGCTTCACCTGGATGATCATCTTGAGCGTCTGATCCGCCATGGGGACGTCCAGGCTGGCGATGACCTGCTCGATCCGCTCCAGGTTGCGGACGGTATCGGTGACCACCAGCTTGCGCGTGTTCGGGTCGGCCGTCACGTGGCCGTACGACGGCAGCATGGGAAGGATCAGGTCCTTGATCTTCAGCACGTCGTAGTGCTTGACCGTGAACACCTTGTCCACGATCTTCGCCTTGTCGATGATGGTGGCGACGGACTGCTCGGGCGGGATGACCGGCAGCAGCGAATGCTTTGCCTCGGAGACCGGCGTGAGCTTGATGGCGTTAGGGTACTCGACGATCATGATCCCGGCTTCGCGGAGTGCCTCGTGCAGGACCAGCAGGGCCTCATCCAGCGGCAGCATCTTGGTGGAGACGATGGTGATCTTCTTGCCCTTGACCGACTCGTGCGGGATGACGGGCTTGTCCTTCTTCTCGCTGAGGAACTTGCAGACCTGTTCGACAGGCACGTCCTTGAAGGAGATGGCGACGCGTTCCTCGGCCGGCGCGGAGGCCGGCTGGGTCGTCGCCGGCTGCGTCGCCTGGGTGGCGGCCGCAGGCGGCCCTGCCGCAACCGAAGCCACCAGCAACCCTGCAAGGCAAACGCAGGCCCAGATGAATCGTGGCAGTGCGTTCATGGCCCGTCCTTTCTCACAGCCCCTGCTGGACTTTTTCTCTGGTTTCCGGAGGCATCCGGCTCAATACCTTCTCGCGGACCTCCGGCGGCATGCTCCTGAGCCGCTCCATCATCTCCGGGGTCATCTGGAAATCGGGCGGCGTGGCGGGGCGGCCTGCTTCCGCAGGCATCACGGCCATCCCCCCGGCCACGCCGGCCGGGCCTGGGGGCCCGCTTGGCGAAGCCGGCGCCGAAGGCGCTCCTCCCGGCCCGAAGACGTACAGCTTCTTGAGCGTGCCTTCGTATTCGACTTCCACCCAGTCCGGCCCGATCTGCTTGAGCGTGGCGCCGGAAATGGCCTGACCGACCTTCACACACTCATTGCCCGAAAACAGGGCCTCATCGCCCAGCACCCCAATCAGGGCGGCCGAGAACTTCTTTACCGCGGGGGGCGAAAATACGTTGCGCCGGACGACCCGCTCAAGCTGTTCGTCCTGCAACGACCTGGCTTGCCCGGATGGCTTGGAGGTCCCGGCCTTGCCCGGCTCAGGCTTGTCCGCCCCGCGATAGCGATCGATCAAGGCCGAGATCTCCTGGTGGCCGGCGTGCCTGGATGCACAGGCCACAATGGACAGGACGCTCAGCAGGCCGGCCAAGGCGATCAGCGTCAATCTTCCCACGCGCGCCAAGCTGTCTGAGCTCAGTTTCATGATCCTGCCTTTCCCTGCTTGGCCAGCGTGGCCAGCACCAGGCTCACCTCCAGTTTTCCGGGTTCCTTCTCGCCGCCGGAGGCGGTGATTCGATCCACGATGACCAGCTTTTCCGCCTTGCGCAGCTCGGCCAGGCATTTGGCCAGCTGCGCCAATTGGCAACTGCCCTTGACCTCGCAGGGGACCCACTCCACCCCGGGCAGCTCGCGCAGCGCCTTGGTCGGCTGCGGATCAATGGACTTGTACTCCACCCCCCCGGCCCTGAGCACGTCCTGGACCGTCTTGAGAAAGGCGATCCTGGTGGCTTCGACGTCCTCGAGCGGCTTGGCTACGGCCTGGCCGTATGTCGCCAGCGTCCGATCGCGCACCCGAAGCAGCCGCTGCATCGTGCTGCGGACGTCGTCCAGCTCCGCCCGGGCGGCAGCGACCCGACCCCGAGCGGCCTGCCAGCTATGGATCCAGGGAATCAAGGCGTACCGCACCAGGAACACCGCCAGCAGCGCCGCGGCGCCCACAAGGACCGCCCTCCTGTCCCGCCAGGAAAGTTTCATAAGCCTGCCTCCGGCTGTGTCGCGGTGCCCTTTGGCTGCTCCGGCTCGCCGGTATGGACCGACGGCGCGGTAGCGGCGTTCGAACCGGTCGGGGCCGCAGCCTCCGGCGTGACCGGTCCTGCGGGCCCTGAAGGAGCGGCAGCGCCGGGGGCCTCGCCCGGTGGTGCGGCCTGCGGCTCCTCGCCCGGCGGTGCCGGCTGGACGGGCTGCGTCGCGGGAGCCGGTTGAGTCGGCTGGGTCAGTGCGGCGGGTTGGGTGGCTGTGCTCGGAGCAGCCGAAGACCTGCCTGCGCCGGCCTGGAAGGCCAAGTCGAACCGAAACGTGTTCTGCTCCCTCCGGGTGCCCCGCGGCTCGACATGGCCCAGCATGGCCGAGTCGCGCAGCTTCTCCAGGAACGCCTGAAACTCCTGCTCGTTGGGGGCGGTCCCGGAAATCCTGACTTCACCGTTTCGGTCGTAGCTCCAGCGGGTCAGCATGACCTGTCCGGGTGCAAGCGAGGAGATCTCCTCCAGGATGGCCAGAGGCGTCGCGCCGGCCCGCTCCAGATACCGGGCGATGGCCAGTTGCTGCTCCAGACCCCCCGGTCCGCCGGCACTTGAGCGAACCCGTTCCACGGCCCCTCGCAGCCACCATGCCTCATGCCGGTCCAGGCCGTACAAGGCAGCCACCACCCCCACCAGCCAGGCCAAGATCGCCGCCCAACGCCAGGCGAATTCCCGAATAGCAGGCCGCTGGGGTCTTGCCTGCACGGCCAGGCTGGCGACGGGCCGATCCGCCTCCAACTGGCAAAGCGCCGCCCCGATGGCCGTGGCGGCCTGGTCAAGCTCCACGTCGTCCGCCAGGGACAGCCGGGGCGGCCTGGGGGGCGGCCGCACTTCCAGCCCCAGCGTATCGGCCACGACGGCCTGGAGGCCCGGGGTCCGGCTGGCGCGTCCGAACAGGACGCAGCGGCCGGGGCGATTCTGCGCCGGCACGCCCTCCACGCAGCCGGCGTAGACTTCGCGCAGTTGTCGGCACCACAGCCCTAGCGCCCGCTCCATGCACCCGGGCAATGCTGCGCCGGCCTCCGCCGGCGTCCCGCGGGACAAATACTCCAATTTGGCCGCCTCGGCTCGTTCGACCGGGAGGCCCAGCTCCGCGGCGATCAAATCCGTCCAGTGGTCTCCCCCCTGATCGCTCAGGCCGCATTTGAGGATACTGCCCCGATGCAGCACGACCACCGTCGTGCTGCGGGCCGCCACGTCCAGCAAGGCCACGGACCCACCTTCGGAGCCCGACAGGCGCCAGTAGGCCGCCAGCGCCACCGCCGAAGGCACCAGGATGGCCGGGGCGCACCCCAGCAGCTTGCAGGAGTCGGTCAACTGCTTTGATACGTCCTTGCGGGCGGCACACAGCAAGACGCGTTGCAGGCCGGGCTGGAAGGGGTCTGGATCGTATTGCCAGGCCCAGACGAACGAGTCCTCGCCCCAGAGGACGGAGGCCTCCAGTTGGCTGCGAACCATCTTTTCCATGGTTGCCTTCTGGGCACTGGGCAGGGACAGGGCGCGGTACAGAGTCAGCTCATCGGGGATGGAGGCGGCCAGCGGCTCGGTGAGCGGCTCGGGACACATTCTTCGGACG
>LJUF01000159.1:7511-13260 GCA_001303665.1 Phycisphaerae bacterium SM23_33
CTCCAGCCCCGCCTGCCGGAAGCGGTCGACGCAATAGCCCTGGGCCGTCCGCACCACCCGAACCAGCCGGACGGCGCTGCCGCCGAACTCCAGGCCCCAAACCGTATTGCTTCGATTCGTTCTCTTGCTCACTCGCTTTGGTACCAGTAGAGGATAGCCATGGGTTGTGCGCCCCGGTCCACGATCGCCACGATGCTCTGCCGAATCCCCCAGTCCGTCCGGGCGCTGCTGCGGATCTCGAAAACATTGGAACGGACCGTGACCCGCTCCGCGAGCGCCCGGAACTGACTTTCGCTGACCGTGTTGCTGGTGAACAGCTCCCCGACGCCGCGGAAGGGCCCGGCGGCGGCGGCCCGCCGCGCCATGATTGCCTCCGCGGTGTCCTTCGTCATCTCCGGCAGGGTCAGCAGGACCTCCCGGCCGGCGGTATTGACGTTGATCCTGCCCGGCAGGCGCTTCTCGTCGGAGACGGTGATTTCGTCGAGGTGCTCGGCCAACCACTTCAGCGTGATCTCATTGACCTTTCCGGCGTCCTTTTCGCCGCCGCGCGGGCCGGTCTGCTGTCCGGCCGCCTTCACCTCCAGCAGATCCATCAGCTTCTGGAACTTCTTCTGGCCGCGCCGCTTCACCACGGCGTCGGCCAAGGCATCGGTGAAGTCCAACTGCTTCATCAGCGTGGCCTTGTCGGCGGAGTTCAGGTTCAGCCGGTCGTTGCCCTGGGCGTCCTTGTTCAGCTCATACGCATACACGGTCACCAGCCCGGCCAGGCCGAGCTTGAGCTGCCCGTCGCCGTCGTCCTCGGGCGGGGACTTGCCTTGGTCGTCCTCATTGGCGTCCAGTATCCCGTTGAGGTTGGCGTCCTCGGCGTAGAAGGTCGGCTCGTCGATGCCCCGGACCAGAAGCAGCTCGTGGAGCGTCCGGAATGGCCCGTTGCGGATCTGGTAGGGGAATTTCAGATGCTGATAGAAGCCGCCCTCGGCGCCGCCGGGCCGGGCCTGGTCGTCGCCATCACGCCAGTCGAGTATGGCGTCGACCTGCGATTCGGTCAGTTCGGCAAGCTGGGACAGCTGCTTCTCATCCGCGGCGTTGAGATCGACCCTGGAGGCATGATCAATCAGCCCGCAGCGCGGAACGCGGGGGTCGGCCCCCTCGGCGGGCGGCGCGGTGACGGAGAAGCTGCCCCCGACGAGCTCGACGTCCTCGAACGAAAGCGGGTCGTCGTACCAGGTGTCGGGCATTGAATCCACGGCGGTGCCGTCGTCTTCCAGGATCGCCAAGGCCTGTTCGATGCCCGCCCTGGCCAGCCAGTGCGCCTGGACCCTTCCCAGCTCGCCGTGGGCCACGGCCAGGTTCACCCGGGCCGCTCTCTTGGCCCCCAGCAGGATCAGACCCGCGATGGTCACGACCCACAGCACCGCGATCAGTGCAAAGCCCCTTCGGGCCGGGCGAGATGTTGCAGGCCTTCCGATCATTCCCCGGTCGACCTCCTGGGCGGCGGGCGGTACGGGAAGTTCACCGTCCTGCCGAAGGCAAACAGGGCACGAGGCTGCGTATCCGTGGCCACCACCAGCCGCAGGCGGACCGCCGCCGGCCAGCGGCGAAGCGATGTCGGCCATCGTTTCCGCCACTCGGTGCCATCGAGGTAGGCAAAGTCCAGGCCGACGGTGTTGCCGGCCAGGCGTTCCAGCACGCCGCCGCCGTCGGGCTGTTCGTTCCGCGTCGGATCGGTGCGCCGCAGCAAGACGGGCGGACGATCCCGTTCGGGCTGCGTTAGGAAGAACTCGCATTCCCGGACGTCGGAGGCCGGCTGCCCCCGCCGAACGGTCTCTCGGCCGATGGTGAAAAGCCGGATGCGGTCGGCCGGCAGGTCGCCGGCGTCCCTGTCGATGCCCTCCAGGAGCCAGTCGTCTTCCGTGGATCGGTAGGCGTTGCCCAGGGCCGTGGCGATGGCTTCCAGAGCGGCCCGCGCCTCCTGCTGCACGGCCGTCTGCCGATCCACGCGCAGCCGCGCCCCCGCCACGCCCCGCAGGATGGCGGCCGTGGAGCCAGCCACCAGGACCGTCAGGCCCATGGCGACGATCAGCTCCACAAGTGTCAGGGCGTGCTCTTGCCGCGACCTGCTCATAGGTCATTCCATTTCAGGTCCGGGCTGCGCGTCCCCGGAGGATCGTTCAGGAGACTCTGCGCTTCGGCCGAACGCCGCCCGCCCCGCACCGGCCAGCTGACCCGCACGGTCACCTCATACAGGTGCCCTTCGGCGCGCTGGCGGAGGCTGGCGGCCCAGGTGAACCGATGCTCGGGCGGATCGAACTGGCCTTGGAGAGGCCCTTCCCGCAAGAGGCGTTCCGGCCCGATCAGGTCGATCTTGGTCAGAAGCCGGTCCAGCAGCTCGGCCGCCTGCTGATAGTCCCTGGCCAGCTCCAGCGATTCCAGGGTCTGGGAGGTCCCCATGGCGATGACCGCCGCCGCCAGGGCCAGGACCATTCCCGCGGCCAGGGCCTCGACAATCGTAAAACCGGCGCCATGTCGTCTGCTTGCCCTACGCATCCAAGTCCTGCCGATCGTCCGGCAGCTCCCCGACCGCGCCATCGACCAGGCTGGCCCGCCCGGTGCTGGGCAGCACCACCAGCGAGTAGGTCCGCCGGCCATCGGTGATTTGAATGATGGCGGCGTCCGACCGGCCGCTGGGGCGGAAGGTAATGTGGTTTTGCGGCTGCTGGCCATCCTCCGCCGGCCGGATCCGCACCAGGCCGAAACGCACGGGGGCGCTCAACGCGGGCAACACGGCGACGCCGTCGCGCATGGCTTCAAATTCGCCCGGCCGATGCTCCGGGTCCTTCTGGTACTCCAGGCGGCACGGCTGGTCGCCGGGGGCGATCACCAGCCGGCAGCAGCATCGGCGGGTCGCGGCGAACTCACGGGCGTACGCGGCCGCCGCCAGCAGCCCGCGGGCCGACTCGCGAAGCTGCGACGAACCCGTCCACGAGGCGAAGTGCGGCACGATCATCCCGGCCAGCACCGCCACGATGATCACCACCACCGCCATCTCCACCAGCGTGAAGCCGCGGTCACCAGTTGACGATGTCCGCATTCTCGCCCTCACCGCCCGCCTGGGCGTCCGCCCCCAGGCTGTACAGGTCGAACGCGCCGTGATCGCCGGGACACTTGTAGACGAACGCCCGCTCCCACGGATCCAGCAGGTCCTTCTGTTTGATGGCCGGCAGATGCCATTTCTCCTCGGGAACGTCGCTGGGCCGGGTCACAAGCTCCTCCAGGCTCTCGGGGAACCGGCCGTAGTCGTAGCGGAACATGTCGACGGCCTCTTCGATCACGGCCAGCTTCTGCTTGGCGACGCTCTGCTTGGCGGCGCCGACCCGCCCGAAGAACTTGGGGGCGATCAGGGCGGCCAGCACGCCAATGATGATCACCACCACCAGGATCTCGACGATGGTGAACCCGCCGCCGCGTCTGGACAACGCGCGTTTCATTTTTCAGGTCCTCACATTCCCGGGACGGAAGTTTCCATCTCGATGATCGGCAGCAACACCGCCGACAGCACGAACAGCACCACCAGGGCCAGCAGCACGATGAACACCGCCGGCAGCACGGCCATCACCCGCCCCACGGCGTTGGCGGTCTCCTTCTCATACGCCTCGGCCGTCTGGAGGAGCAGCTGGTCCAGCCGGCCGGTCCGCTCGCCCATCGCGATGACCTGGATCAACAGCGGCGGGAATTCCCCCGTCAGGCGGAGCGGCTCGGCAATGGATTCGCCCTGCCGGATGCTGGCCGCCGCCTCGTCGATCCTGCGCGAGAGGGCCTCGTTGCCCAGCGTGTCCCTGAGCACGTGCAGGGCCTCGAGGATCTGGACCCCGGACTTCGACAGGGTGCCCAGCGTCCGGGCGAACCGGGCCACCGCGATCCGCCGCAGGGCCGTGCCCAGAACGGGAATGCGCAGCTTGAAGCGGTCGAACGCCAGCCGCCCCCGCGGCCAGGCCAGCCAGGTCCGAAACCCCCAGACCGCCCCGGCCAGAACGATCAGCATCAGCCAGCCGTAGGAGGCGACCAGCTGACTGAGACCCATCAGGACCCTGGTCGGCCAGGGCAGCGCCGTGACGGTCGCGGTCACCGTCCCCAGCACGCGGGGAAGGACCACGGCCAGAACGATCACCACCGAGACACAGGCCAACGCCAGCACGAACACCGGATAGGCCGCGGCCGATCGGACCTTCTCGCGGATCTCGACGTCGCGTTCCGCGAAGTCAGACAGGTACCCCATGATCTGGTCGAGCAGGCCCACCGTCTCTCCGACGCTGGCCATGCTCACTTCCAGCCGGGAAAACTCGCGCGGATGCGCCTGCATGGCCTGCGACAGCGCCTCGCCGGCCTTCACGCGGTCGGCCAGGTCGCTGATGAGCCCGCGCAGGGCGGAGGTGTCGGCCTGCTCTTCGACGACGCGCAGCGCCGACAGCAGCGGCAGCCCCGCCTGCAGCGCCGTGGCCAGTTGCCGCAGCACGGCGGCCTTGGCACGAAGTCCCAGTCGCCGCCTGCCCGGCAGGCGCCAGGCGGTGGACCTTCCCGTCCCGCCGCGCGGCGTGCCTTCGGCGATGTCGGTGACGAAGACGTGACGGCCGGTGAGGGTCGCGATGGCATTGGGACGATCGTCGGCCGTGATCTCGCCCGTCACCGTCAGGCCGTTCTTGTCCAAGGCGCTGTAGCGGTAGTTCGGCATGCACTTCCAATCCGGCAAGGCCCGGCGCGGTACGACTGCTCACAGCCTGACGCCGCCGGCCCAGGGCCATCAGCTCAGCGCTTCTTCGGTCTGCGTATCCTGGGTGACCCGCAGGACCTCCTCCAGGGTGGTCAAGCCGCCCCTGGCCTTGCGGAAACCGTCCTCTCGCATGGGCTCGTGATCGTCCGGCGCCACGGCGGCAACCTCCACCGCGCTTCGCCGCTGCAAGATGGCCTGGGCGACGGGCGGGGTCACCCGAAGCAGCTCAAAGATTCCGGTGCGGCCGAAGTAGCCTGTCTGCCTGCACGCCCGGCATCCCTTGCCCCGGTGAAACACCCCGCCTTCTGCGTTGCCGGGACGATGGCCGATGCGTTCGAGCAGCAGCGGCTCCGGCCGATGGGGCGCCTTGCAGTTCGGGCAAATGGTCCGGACCAGCCGTTGGGCCACCACCCCCTCCAGCGAGGAGGCCAACAGGTACGGCTCCAGCCCCATGTCCAGCAGGCGGGTGACCGCGCCCGGCGCGTCGTTGGTGTGCAGGGTCGAGAACACCAAGTGGCCCGTCAGGGCGGCCCGGATCGCGATGTCCGCGGTCTCGCGGTCGCGGATCTCGCCCACCATGATGATGTCGGGGTCCTGTCGGACGATGGCCCGCAGCCCGTTGGCGAAATCCAATCCGCGTTTGCGGTTCACGGGGATCTGGTTGATCCCGTCCAACTGGTATTCGATGGGGTCCTCAATCGTGATGATTTTCTTTTCCGGCGTGTAGATCCAGCTTAACGCGGCATAGAGCGTCGTCGTCTTGCCGCTGCCGGTGGGGCCCGTCACCAGGATGATCCCGTGGGGGCGCTGCAGCAGGTACGCAAGCTGTGCCAGGCACGTCTCGTTCAGGCCCAGCTTCTTCATCTCGATCAACCCCACCGAGCGATCCAGAATGCGCATGGCCACGCATTCACCGAAGATCGTCGGCACGGTGGCCACGCGCATGTCGACCTTGCCCGTCGGGGCGTTGAAGGTGATATG